>CAIKRV010000077.1 GCA_903829945.1 uncultured bacterium
CAAAATCACTGGTCAATTTGCTCCGGTTTTAGGTGGTCAGTTTGCCCGGTATATCCAAGTGATTCGGGTAAGTCCGTTTCAGCTTTTAAAGACTCAGGTTTGCTCAAAGTATTAGGAGTAGGCTTTTTAAAGCTTTCGGAAGGCAAATAAACGATCCGATACTTATCTTTCTTTCCCAAACTATACTTCGTGCCAAGACTTTTAGTAGGAGTGTAAATTTGATAATACCAATAGCGGTATAATTGATTTGGTTGGTCTATTGCATTTTCAGATTTATTTTCGATCACTATCACGCTATGTGGATGATTTCTTTTAATCAATATATCTATTCTCTCCTTTTCAGGAGTAACAAACCATTTCCCTTTTTCGGGAGATTCAATGCCCAATTTTTCAAGAAACAGATTCAAAAAAAATGCACCTTGACCATGATCAGCTTCAGGATTTAGCAGATCAGCCAAAAGAGTGCTGTGCATGGTTTCACCTATAGAAAAATATTTCAACACATTGAATTCACAACTTGATTTTTCGTTTTCTTCTTTTGATTTTCGGCTGATTTTACTATATTCATTTAGTAAAACACTATACGAGAACAATCGCCTAAACAGTAAAGTATCTCGTAAATCAATGTAATTACTTAGTAATTTTTGATGTATTTCAGAATTTTTAGTTTCCATTTTAGTTTATTTAATTCTATAAATAACTATCCCCCATTAATCAAATTAATAATCAAATTTACCATAAGCTCTTTATCATCCGGGTTGCTTTGTGCTACTAAGAGGGCAAGTGATGCAAGGGCATTGTCATTTATCTTTAGTTCTCCGCTAACTTTAAACCTATGCCGGTTTTTCTCCAGGAACCAAATAAACAAAAATGCGCCTATCCTTTTATTCCCGTCACTAAAGGGGTGGCTTTTTATTACGAAGTAAAGCATGTGCGCTGCTTGTTCCTCTATGCTTGGGTACAGGTATTCCTTGTCAAAGGTTTGCACCACACTTTGCAATATCCCCCTAAAGCTATCGTCCTTTTCATTCCCGAATAGTTCAGATGCTTCTTTTCTGTCTATCAGGTTTTGTTTCAATAATTCAATAGCAGGTTTGGCATCGGCATATTCAATCTCGTAAGTAATAGTCGTACTTAATCGGGTAGCTTCTAAAGAATGGCTGTCAAAACGGTTTAGGAGAATAAAGCTTTTAGTATAGTTGGAAATGATTTCAAGCAGGCCTTTGGCCTCGGAAATGTTTATTTCATCAGTATTGCTTGTTTCAATCAGACGAATAGTTTTCTCAAGTTGCTGCAAACTTCCCGAAATCTGTTGTAAGCGTTTTTCATTTAGAGTATAGCCTTGGATCAGGTGTTCTTTCAAACGTTGGGTAGCCCATTGGCGGAATTCTACACCTCTTTTAGATTTAACTCGATATCCAACTGAAATTATTACGTCCAAGTTATAAAAGCTTGTTGGCTTATCCGAATCAGCATTGTGCATTTTTTGCACATTGCTTTTTTCATCTAGTTCATTTTCACTAAAAAGATTAGTTATATGCTTGGTAATCACACTTCTTTCTCGTTGGAAAAGGTCAGCAATTTGCTTCTGGGATAGCCAAACAGTTTCTTCATCAAACCTTACTTCCACCTTGGTTTCGTGGTTTTTGCCTTCAAATATTTCTATATTTCCTTTGGATTCCATTTCCGTGCAATATACTTAATAAATGTGAACAACATTAATTATATTTCTTTCATTTATTTCATTCCTTTCATACTCCTCAAAACCATAGTGGTTTAAAATAAAGTTTTTTCTGCTTATAGGCCAATGCGGGTGCAGGTACTTTAAAAATAGATAATGGATAGGCTAATGCCCGGTTTAAATTATTGCTGTAATTAAAGCCCCCTGGATTAAGGCTTGCACTTAGAAAATATTTTCGATATCGTGAAATAGTTTCTACATGGTCATTAGATTCAAACCCCGAAATCATTCCTTCTGCGCCATAGCCAAATGAAGCGTCTATATAAGCGGGGAATTGGTCATGACCGTGTAGTAAAGAATGAATATTAGCAGTAAGCCAATACGTTTGTCCATTATAATCTTTAATTATTCTTTCCAAAAAATTGCTACCCAATATTTCCGGTCGCATAGGTGCATAAGTGCTGGGATGATAGGAAAAAAGTAAAGCAAATCTTTGTTCATGCCAGGCTGCTTGTTGACCAATAAATAAAGCAGCACCCAAAGTATTGGCCAGCATATCACCTTTAGAAAAGCCCCATCCATCTGAAAACCCGTCCAAAACTTCTATCCCGCTAAGATATGCCAAACCTAAGCTTCCGCCGTACCAGATGGCCTCATGCTCTCCTACGCCGCTCCAACGCAATAGTCCGTAGCCAAAGCGGCCAATGATATAAGAAGTAAAAGCATGACCCATTTTATCCATCTGCAACCATTCCTTATTATCATTAAACAAATGAAAATGCCTATGTTTATACTGAATATACCAAACCTGATTTAATCCAATGAGACTAACTAAACCTAATCCGGCTTCAACGCCAACCACCCCAATAAAACGAGAACGATTAAACTTATCTGATGCAGGAAGCAAGGAATAATTGGATTGTGGAAATGCAGACTGAACAGTCATTATAAATCCCAACAATAATATTATTGTCTTAAATTTATTTTTATTGGATAACCTCAGCACCATACTTACAAACTTAAGAGAATTGTGTTAAAAAGCATTAATAACTTTGGTATTTTGGCTTATTTAATTAAAGGCCATCAGTATTGTTCCAAGGCCGATCTATAATAATTGCATAATTTATTCTGCAGTCGTTTTGGAGCCAATACTTTCACCCTATTCCCCTTTGAAAGCAACTCCATAATAAAATCATGGGCGATGTGCATGTTTAATTGTATCCTCAATTCTTCATCATTATTAATTAATATTTTTTGAGTATGATGCAAAGGATAACTATTAATATATTTCCCTTCTTCCGGATGAAATGAAAGAATTATGGTGCCGGGGACCTCATCTTGCGGAGCGGCAACTCCAAAATGATATTTGAATATTTCCTTTATATCTAATTCTTGTTCTATTTTATACTTTTCCTTAAATACCTCTACTTTAAGCAATCGATCCAAACCAAAAGTTTTAATTATATCATCCTTGGTATCCTTTGCCACAAGGTACCACCTATTTTGAGCTTCTTTCAATGCATATGGTTCTACAATACGTGTGGTTTTAATATCATCCATAAATTTTTGATGAATAATACGAATTTTACGTTTCTCCTTAATGGCATTTAATAATATATTAAAATGCTCCAAACCTTGTGGCTGCCGCGATTCTAAATGAATATAATTTTGCAAACTTTGCGACATATTTAATGCTTGGAACATTTCGAAGGATTCCAATAAACGTAAACTAAATTCCGAATCATCCGTTTCAATAATTCCATATTTTTTAGAGCTTGCATTATACTTAATTTCAATACCGAATATTTCACTTATATCGGCAATGTATCTTTGCAAAGTACGTTTGGAAAAACTCAAATCTTCTTCATGATTTCTTTTTAAGTAATCCACCAAATCCTCATAGCTGACCTCGGAAATTTTGAGTCGATTAATAATTACTAAGTATCGTTTAAAATAGGTAATTTTTGACATAGCATTATTTAATTAGTTTCAACTGTTTTATGATTAAAATTAAATCCAACTGATTTTCGTGGCAAGTTATTATTTATTTCCGGTTGCGCAGTAAAATGATAAATATCTGCCAAAGTCATATCTTGAGTAGTTACAAAGTCTTCAATGTTATTCTTTTTTAGCAGTGCATTGGCCTTCTCAAAATTTAATGCGTCAAAATGATATCTTGCCAGCAATCTTCCTTTACGCAATGCCGCATGATCAATTTTGGAGAGATGCGCATTTAAAGTGCAAATAACTTGTATGCCTAGACCTTCTCCTAATAAACCATCGGTCAAATTTAGCAAAAAAGAAATTCCGGAATTGATTCCTGTGTCACGCGATTGCAAAACTTCTTCTGCATCTTCAATGACCAATATACAATCTTTATTTTCAACTAAAATATTATTAAAAACAGGATCGCCTAAAATACCTACTAAATTTGATGGTAAAAATAAAACCTTTTTTGAAGTTTGAGAAATAAGATACCTAACATAAGTAGATTTTCCAGTGCCCGGTAGACCATAAAATAAGTACAATCCACTTTTATCCGACATATTTAAATTTTTTAAAATCCATGGATGTGCCTCCAATAAATCGTCATTGTAATTTTCTTTTAAATTAATATTTGTCTTTTTTAATGATAGCGCGTGTAAATTTAAACCCATTTGATTTTGAGAAATCATATAAAACAAATCAATACCAGGAACCTTTAACGGGAATTTAGCCTTTATAAACTTAATTAATTTATAGGCCAATTCCTCATTGCTGTTTGGAAAATAAATGGTCAGATGTACACCATTAATACCGATCATCAAATCCTCTTTAAGAACCAATACCGCCTGAATGATTTCTTTATTTTTTTTCTTTGGCAATAATTCACTATAGGAATGAAAATTCAATACCCAATCTGTCTTTTCTTTTTTTATCCAACGGACAAATTTTTTAATATTAATTCCATTTACATAAATAATGCTAGGAATCAACTTAAAATAACTGAAGTAAACATATTGTGGATTGAGATACCTAAAACTTTCATCTGAGACTACCTCTAAACTTTCGATCTGAAGCACTTCTCCATGTTCAGTATTTGATGAATTTTTGAGCATATTTAAAACGGTTTATAAATTTAATTGTGATTTTATTTTTTGTCAGATAATTCAGAATTCAATAAGTGCGCCAAAAAAATATTTAAGCATTTGGCAAATGAAACGCATAAAGGTTGAAAGCAAAATAAAAGTTTTAAAAAGCTTACAGTTAAAATTGCGTTTTATTTATTTTGGGCTTGTGCTAAGCGCGACATTTTTAGTCGTTATAACACTTACAACTTATTTTAATTATTTAAATGTTTCAAGTATAATTGAGCACAGGCATGAGCATCACTTAAAGCATCATGGTGTTTTAATTCAATTTGATATTCCATACATAAGTTTGCCAAACTTTTTCTATATATAGCATAGGTACATGCTGTAGTATATTCCGGTATTGCAAGGCTATAATACTCTAAGGTTTTCACCAAGCAGGTATTATCAAAACCGATATTGTGAGCTATAATGCTCTGATTTTCAATATATGGCCTTAGTTGTTCCCATATTTCATTGAAAAAGGGGGAATATTTGGTGGTCTCGGCATTAATACCATGAATATCAGTATGAGTATTCCAATAATAATTTTCCGGAGGCTGAACCAACAAATTAAATTCCTTAACAATTATTCCATTAACAACACGGACTAAGCCCACCTGACAAATGGTATGACGATAACCTTGTGCTGTTTCAAAATCTATGGCTGTAAATGTTTTTTTGTTCATTTTTATCAAATTTTAGGCAAAGCTATTTATCTGGGACGCCAAAGTATGTCGCGATAAAAAATATATTTGTTCACGTGCATAAAAAATGGGACCTAAAATTTTGAGAAAATTTGGTACCAAAAAATACATTATTCCTTATATTTGTATGTAATAGGCAAAAAACAGGTATATTTTCGAACGATCTCATAGTAATTTTATAACTTATTAAAGGGATTGTTGAGGCTAAGAATTATTGACTCCCCCCTAAGTAAGCACCCTACTCACACCACACTAACGGAATTGCTCCGATGAATTTAATTTGAAATAAATTCAAAATGAAGCATTTATCCGCGTGTAAGGATTTTGTACATTTAATAACGTTTTAAATATGGTGCACTTTTACAAACTAAAAAACCTTGGATTTTCTTTATTTGTTCTTATTTGTTTGATGCTTAGCTCAATAGGAGCTTTTGCACAATTAAGTGGAACCTATACCGTAGATCCATCATCCAGCGCTTCTGCAAGTAACTATCTCACAATTAGTGATGTATGTACTGACTTATCTTATGGCTACCGTTCAGATGGCGGTCCGGCCAATGGTTCAGGTACATCGGCATCTGTTACTATTAATATTGCAGATGGTTCGTATTATGAAACTCCCTATTTATCGGGATTAAGTTCTAACAATATTACTTTTCAATCCTCAAGCGGGGATAGCACCAAAGTAATTATTGTTGGTTCCACCGGATATAGCTATTATGGCGGGGTATTTACCTTGGATGCATGTAGTTATGTAACTCTAAGTAAAATAGGTATTTCAATTGGATCAGGCTCATTTTATGGCAGTGGCGTGGTGGTTCAAAATGCCTCCTCCAATAATACCATTACTAATTGCTGGATACTAGGCTCCGGATTTACTTATTCCAGTTCTTGGTATTATGGTGCCGGTATAGCCAATATGTTTTGGAGTTCCTATAATAATAATAACAATAACACCTATACTAACAATCGAATTTCTAATTGTTGGGATGGGATTCATACCGAAGGTTATTATTATTGGTCTTATACCAATCAGGATGGTACCAATGCCAGTGGCAATATTATTGACTCTTTTTACAATTATGCCATATATAGTTATGATGAAAGCAATGGAACCTATTCAAATAACTTAGCTCAAAACTGTTCCAATTCCTATGGATATGGTATTTATTCCTATGACAATAATGGTCCAATGTCCTATTTAGCCAATAAAATTGACTTGCATAATAACGGTTATGCAGGTATTTTTACTTATTACAATCATGGATACAGTGGCGGTGGAGAAATAACTGTTGCTAATAATTTTATAACCATACAGGGAGTGTCATCGAATCAAGGCTCAGGTATTTATATGGGCTATGGTGACGATTATAATTTAATAGAATATAATAGTATTAATATAGTAGGAAACGGAAATAGTTCTGGTGCACTTTTTGATGACTATGATTATACCTCTAGCTCTACTGTAGAAAATAATAATTTGGTTAATGCAGGTGGCGGATATGCCATGTATATTAATTATTCTTGGGCCAATAGCATAGGATTATCGGATTATAATAATTTATATACCACTGGTTCATATGTTAGTATTGTGGATGGCAATACTAATGCAAGTCTAGCCGATCATCAATCTTATACGGGTTGGGATGCCAATTCAGTGAGCACTGACCCGATTTATAATAGCGCCGTTGATTTACATGCAAGTTCTGCTGCTATCAATGGGAAGGCTACTCCAATTTCAGGTATCACCACAGATATAGACGGTCAGACTCGAAACGCAACAACTCCGGATATAGGAGCTGATGAATTTACGCCGGTTAATGACGATGCGTCTGTAAGTACAATTACTAATCCGAGTGGGAATTATTGTCCGGGTACCCAAACCATTATAGCAACATTAAGAAATCCCGGAGTTAATACTTTAACCTCTTGTTACCTTACTTATAGCATAAATGGTAGTGCGGTAGGTACATATACTTGGTCCGGATCACTTAGTACCGGTAGCTCAGTATCTGTATCGGTGGGCACTTATTCTTTTACCAGTGGCAGTTATTCAGTGGATGTAAGTTCTTCTATGCCTAATGGTGTAGTGGACTTGAATCCAAGTAATGATAAAGCGTCTCTTAGCGGATTAAACCAAGGATTGGCAGGGACAAAAACAATTGCATTGAGTGGTACACCTGATTATACTTCATTTACCGCAGCCATTAATGATTTAAAGGCAGGAGGTTTATGCGGTGCAGTGGTATTTAACGTAAGTAATGGAGTTTATAATGAAAATCCTCAATTAAATCAAAGTATTGTAAATGCATCTGCAACTAATACCATTACTTTCCAATCAGCAAGTGGTGATAGCAGCCAATGTATTATTAATGCTCAATTTACCTATAATTATTATTCTGCATTATTTGATTTGACAAATAGTAGTTGGGTAACTTTGAAAGGCCTTACTATTGAAGGCACCAATACCAGTGGTCAATATGGTAATGGAGTTTGGCTTACCGGTGCAAAATATTGTACTATTACAAATTGCGTAATAAGAGGTAATGGAGTAAATCCTTCTATTCAAAATAACTACGCTTATGGAATTGGACTTGATGTATATAATGGGTCTAATTATGTGAATGCTTATTTTAACACAATAAATAATTGCAATATTGAGCAATTTTATTATGGTATTTATCACGAAGGTTATAATTGGAGTAATGGTAACCAAAACTATGATAATGCTTTTACTAGTAATAATATAGATAGCAATTTTTATATGGGGATATATAATGATAATGGACACCATGTAATTATTGATAATAATTCCATTAGCAATTTATACTACCCATATTATTACGCTTATGGCATTTATGTAAGTAGTGGCGATAGTCTTCATATTACAGGTAATAAAATAAATCCATCAGTGGTATGTTATAATGGCGCATTATCCCTTTACTACAATAATAATTCCAGTAGTGCTCACGGTTTAGTTGCTAATAACTTTATACATTCCATTGGTTACAGTACTTATCAAGGAAATGGTATATACATGTATGGCAACCAATATACAGATGTTGTATATAATAGCATCAATGTAACCGGCTCTTCTGCGAGCTATGCACTTTACGATGGTGACAATTCTTATAATTATAATTTACTTGAGAATAATAATTTAGTACATTCAGGCGGCGGATATTCTTGTTATGCTTATTCTAATTATTTCAGTAATGGCGCAGACTATAATAATTTTTATACTAGCGCATCTTCAGGAAGCAACTTTATTGTATGGGATGGAACTACATTTTCTAATTCTACTGCCGGCTTTGCCTCCTTTGCAAGTTCCTACGGGGCACATTCCGTTTCAGCAGATCCATTATATTATTCAGCAAGTGATTTACATGCCTTATCAGGTTTAATAAATGGCGCAGCTACTCCTTATAGTGGCGTTACCACCGATATAGACGGACAATTAAGAAATACCAGTACACCTGATATTGGAGCTGATGAATTCACTCCAATAAATGATGATGCCGGCGTTGCAAGTATTCTAAATCCGTCAGGCGCCTATTGTACCGGTACAACTACCATGTCATGCATTGTTAAAAACTTTGGCTTACATTCCTTGAGTACTGTTGATATTTATTATACTATTAATGGAGGAAGTCCAATATCGGCTACTTATTCTTTTTCAGCATTAGCAACCGGTGCTACCACTACCATAAGCTTTGGTACCTATAGCTTCACCGGAACAAGTAATTCCTTAGTTGTTTATACTAAAAATCCAAATGGAGCTACAGATGGAAACAATTCCAATGACACCAGTTCTGAATTAAATATTAAAGCAGGGATCAACGGTTCGAAAACCATTAAAACTTCAGGTGGAGATTTTACAAGTTTTAATGATGCGTTAACCTCTATCCAAACCAACGGTTTATGTGGTTCTGTTGTAGTAACGGCAGATGATGGAATTTGGGCGGAACAATTAGAAATTCCAAGCACTTTTCCTAGTACTGCCAGCAAAACTGTAACATTCCAAGGTCACACCGGTGATAGCAGTAAGGTAGTATTATACCATCCGGCTGATTATAATTATTCCACCAATTACGTCATTCAATTTGACGGTTGTCAATATGTAAATTTCAAAGAAATCACCATATCTCGTTCCAATGGTTCCGGCTATAATCAATCTATAAACTTCCAAAATGGAGCATCAAATAATATGATGCAAGGATGTAATATAGTTGGTGCACCGGGTTGGAGTTATAATAACGTTAATGATAATAGCGCCTCTGATACTAATAATATATTTTTAAGCACAAGAGTTGCGGGCAACCAATATGCAACTGCAAGTGTATATTTATACAATTCAGCATCGTGGACGTTCCAATATTGTGTATTTGATAGTGGTTATTATAATAATTTTTATGCCAGTTACACGACTGACTTAAACATTAAAAATTGTTCATTTACCAATCAACAATATATTTATCCTTACGGATATAATTATGCTGATTTAAATTTATATTATTGCGGAAATGCACACAATGGAAGCAATGGAATTATCGGAAATCATTTCCTATCCAATAATATCGGAATGCTTGATCAATATAATGCATTTGGCGGTACAAACACCTACCCTATTCTTATTGCCAATAATATGTTTATTAATAATGTTAGTAATAGCTACTATGGTTATAATGTGGGTTATTGGGGACAATATGTCATTGATCGAATAATTGTGTACAATAGCTTTAATGCTACTACAAGCGGTTCAGGCAATGGAAATTTATATGTAGGAGATTATAGTGGATATTATACAGGATATAATCCTTCTATAATTATTGAAAATAATTCATTTGCCAATACCGGTGGCGGATATTGCTTAAATTATAATCAGTGGTACAGCAGTAGCTATAATGCAAAAATTAATTATAATAATTATTACTTTACAGGAAGCTACATAGCCACCTATAATTACAGTGGGGCTGCAAGTTCTTTAAGCAGTTGGAAATCTAATGGATATAGCTTTGATGCCAATTCATATTATGGCAATCCAAGTTATACTAGTGCCACCAATTTACATGCATATGGCTCAACGTTAAATAATCATGCTACCCCGGGATGGGTGATTACAGATTATGACGGACAAACAAGAAGTACTAGCACACCTGATATTGGAGCCGATGAATTTACCCCTTCACCAAATGATGCTGGAATTTCAGCAATTACCAGTCCGGGTAGTGCCTATTGTTCAGGTACCAATACAATTACAGCATTATTAGGAAGTTATGGTACAAATAATTTAAGTAGCGCAATTATTACTTGGAGAATTACTGGTTCTGCTACTGCAAGTGGAACTTATACATGGAGCACTACAACCCCACTTACCTTTGGACAAACTGTTAGTTTAAGTGTAGGGACTTATTCATTTGCTTCCGGTGGCACTTATAATATATCTGTTGCTAGTTCTATGCCTAACGGTACTGCTGATTTAAACAATAGTAATGATAGCACCTATCGTTCAGGATTAAGTGCAGGCTTAAGCGGTACCAAAACAATTGCCACCAGCGGTGGTGATTATTCCAGCTTTAATGCTGCCGTTACCGCCATTCAAACCAACGGACTATGTGGAGCATTGGTATTGCAAGTAGCCAACGGAACCTATAACGAGCAAGTAAGTATAGGTGCTACATTCCCTACCACTGCTACTAATACAGTAACCTTCCAAGGGAATACTTCTGATAGTAGCAAGGTAGTTTTATATTATGCAGCAAGTTCAAGTTATTCAGGTACGCCTTCCAACTATGTAGTACAATTAAAGGGGGCACAATATATCACCTTTAAAAATATGTATATCCTTCGTTCAGGAGGCAGTAGCAGTTTTGGTTTTTACTATTATGGCAATGCTGTTGAATTAATAGGAGGAGCAAATAATAATAATTTCTTAAATTGTCAAATTAGAGCTCCAAAAAGCAATTACGGTTATTACGGTGCTGATGCCATAACAACAGCTGATCCGTATTACTATAACGGTTCAACTGATACTGGTAATACCATAAAAAATTGTAGAATTGTAGGAGGCTATTATAATATTAATCTCTATGGATCCGGTAGCAGTTCATTAAGTTCTGGAAATGCTATTAAAGGATGTAATATAGATAGCGGCTACAATACTGATATAAATTTATACTTTCAGGATCGTCCGCAAATCAGCAATAATTATCTTGGATATACCGCTTCTACTCAAGCGAATCTTTATATGTATTATTGTGGAAATAGCGGCAATGATAACCAAGGTTATATTAACGCCAACTACTTCCTGTGCAATAATGGAGGCGAGGCTATTTATGATGTTCAATCCTATTATTTGGGAAGCACTTATAATACCCATAAATTCTTAATCGCAAATAACATGATATTGGTATCGGGCTCCGGCACCAGCTATGGAATTTATGAAGGGTATGGAAAAAATAGAACAATCGTATATAATACTGTGAGTGTAACTAATACCAATTCAGGTTCTGCAGCATTTTATTATTATGATTATTCTTACAGTTATTCCTCACCTGCTATAGTTGTTAAAAATAATATATGGGCAAATACAGGAGGAGGATATTCCGTAAACTTAAATGGATGGTCAACCTCTTATACCATTACCACAAATTATAATGACTACTATTTTACGGGTAGTAATTTAGGATATTATTATGGTTCTAATTTTTCTACATTAGCCAATTGGAAATCGGGAACAAGTCAAGATGCAAATTCCATTAGTGCAGACCCAAGCTTTACCAGCAGTACGGATTTACACGTGCATGGTACAGCAGTTAATAATTCTGCAACACCTATTAGTGGTGTTACCAAAGATTATGATGGAGATATTCGTAGTTTAAGTACTCCTGATATAGGAGCTGATGAATTTACACCTCCATTAAATGATGCTGGATTAGCTTCCTTTACTATACCGGGATTATCCTATTGTTTAGGCACCTCGAATGTAACTGTAATATTAAAAAATTATGGGGCGAATAATTTAACTTCAGCCACTATTAGTTGGTCAGTTAATGGCACACCGCAAACGCCTTATTCTTGGTCAGGAACGCTTACTACAGGTAATACTGCTTCTGTATTTATCGGGGCATATAGTTTTACCTCTGGAGCATACACAGTGAAAGCATATTCCGTAAATCCAAATGGGACTACGGATGGGGATCATAGCAACGACACTACTTCACGAGTAAATATTACCAGTGGCTTAACGGGAACATATACCATTGGCGGTGGCTCTCCTAATTACAGCACTTTTGCAGCAGCTTTAGTGGACTTAAACAGTAAAGGAATTTGCGGTCCCATTACTTACCAGGTACGAGATGGTGTATATAATGAACAAGTTGCTATTGGGAATATTGCAACATCTTCTACAAATACCGTCACTTTCCAAGGTAATACCTCAGATAGTTCGAAGGTGGTATTGTATTACGCATCAAGTGCCAGTTATACCTACCCGCTTCCTACCAATAACTATGTAGTACAATTAAAAGGTACTCAATATATTAATTTTAAAAATATGTATATTGACCGGACAGGCTCTACCTCATCCTATGGTACAACTTATTTTGGTAATGCGGTCCAATTGTTGAATAATGCAAACAACAATTCATTTACTAGTTGTTTAATTCGCGCCCCGAAAACCAGTTATGGATATTATAATTGTGATGCAGTAACTACTGCAGATCCTTACATGAACCAAGGTAGTACGGATACAGGAAATGTATTCAGTAATTGCAGAATTGTAGGAGGGTATAATAATATTAATTTAATTGGTTCCGGTTCCACGAATTTAAGTGGTGGCAATAAAATTTCCGGATGTATTATTGATAGCGGTTATTACAGTAATATTTATTTAAGCTATCAGGACCACCCATATATAATCGGCAATAAAGTTGGATATTACAACCAAGGTGCATCCTCTAATGGGAATATTGTAATGTATTATGTGGGTAATACCGCTGCTGATAATACCGGAAAAATAACCGGTAATGCAATTAATTGTACCAACGGCGGTAATGGAATTGCTGCATTGTATTCGTACTATTTAACGGTCAGTTATAATAAATACCTGACTCAAATATCAAATAACATGATAACTATCGGAGGAACATCAAGCACCTCGGGTAATGGAATTTACATTTATAATAATAGCTATTTGAATACGGTATATAATAGTATAAATATTATTAATACAAATTCAGCAAGTAATGGCATTAGCTATTCGGACTATACTTATACCTATTCATTTGCCATGAATAGTGTTATCAAAGATAATATCCTTGCAAATATTGGTGGTGGTTTGGCTTCTACCATTAGCGGTTATTATTATTACTATGGTCCAACAATGAACTATAATGATTATTATGTTACAGGCTCTAACATGGGAGCATATTATGGAAATACTTATTCAACCTTAAATGCATGGCAAACTGCCAGCGGCCAAGATGCCAATTCAAGGACTATTACTCCATTATTTTACAGCAATACTGATTTGCACTTACATAGTTGTTTAATAAATAATACAGGTACGCCTATTACAGGTGTAACTGTAGATTTTGACAATACTACCAGAAGTAGCACAACCCCAGACATGGGAGCAGATGAATTTACACCATCACCTAATGATGCCGGTATATCTTCGATTTCAAGTCCTGCAATAAATTATTGTCCGGGTAGTAATCCAATTAGTGTAGTACTTACAAACTTTGGATCCTCAAGCTTAACAAGTGCTACCATTAATTGGAGTGTTAATGGTACTACACAAACACCTTATAGTTGGACGGGAAGTATTTCACCGGGAACTACTACCACAGTTTCTATTGGCACTTATAGCTTCTCTTCAGGCACGTATAATTTAAAAGTATATTCCAGTTCACCAAATGGAAGTACGGATGGAGACCATTTTAATGATACTATTCAAAAAGCCAATTTGGGTGTAGGCATGACAGGCACATATACTATAGGAGGCACTTCTCCAAATTATACAACCTTTATGGGTGCTGTAAATGCTGTAGCTACTACAGGCCTATGTGGTGCTGTTACTTTTCAGGTAGCCAATGGCACTTATTTTGAAAATGTACAAATTCCTAATTTGCCTACGAATGCTACAAATACGGTGACCTTCCAAGGTAATACCAGTGATAGTTCAAAAGTAGTTTTACAATATTATCCAAGTGGGTCAGGAACCAATGAATCATATTATACCATTGCGTTTAATGGTGCAAATTGGGTTACCTTTAAAAATATGGTGATTGCACGTCACAGTTCTTATAATGGATATTATTGGACAGGTGGTATTATTTTGATGGAAGCAGGAGCAAGTAATAATACTATAAAATCATGTTATATTAAAGGCAATTCCTATTATAGTTTAATGGGCGTTTATGATTACAATACCGCAGATAGTGCGAACAGCTTTATTGGAAATTATTTCACTAGAAGTTCATATGCACTATACTTATACGGCAATGGTACCAGCAATCCTATGAAAGGATGGAATATTATCGGAAACACCTTTGATAGTGCCAGTAATTATACCATTAATGCTTGGTATCATGACCATATAAAAATTAACAAAAATAAATTTAATCCTACTAAAATATATAATTATAATTATGAGCCGGAAATTCAATTAGGGTATTTACAAAATACCGCCTATGATAATGCCGGACAAATAGTAGGTAATTATATAAACACATACAGTACCGCTATTCAGGATTATGCGTATGCATGGTTTTATAGCGGTAGTCAATACAATACTTTATTCGCTAATAATATGATTATTTTGGAAGCCAATCCAAGTGATTATGCGCTAGGTATCCAAGAATATTATTGTAAGAATAGAATGATTTATTATAATTCAATAAATGTACTCAACACGAATACAAATTCGTGCGATTTATACATGTATGATTATACCAATTCCACAAGTTACCTTCAAAATATTAAAAACAATATTTTTGCAAATACAGGTGGAGGTGTCAGTGTATTTTATTATCCTGATTACGGTTCCTCATATACTGCAAACTTTGACTATAATGATTATTATAATACCGGTACAAATATTGGTACTTATTATAGCACTAATTATACCTCACTTTCTGCATGGCAAACGGCTACTGGAAAAGATGCACACAGTATTACAGCAAATCCAACATTTGCAAGTAGCACCAATTTACATATCAGCTCAGCGGCTTTAAATGGTGCAGCAACCCCTATAGCAGGAATCACAAAAGATTTTGACGGTGATACACGCAATACCACCACACCAGATATCGGTGCTGATGAGTTTAATCCACCTTCTGTGGATGCAGCCATTGCATCTATCCAGAATCCGGGTGTTGGATATTGTTTAGGTACTACAACGGTACAAGCAGTATTAAGCAATAATGGCACAACAACATTAAGCAGTGCTGTGGTGAGTTGGACGGTAAATGGAGTTGCACAAACTCCTTATTCTTGGACGGGCAGCTTAATTGCCGGCGGAACGGCTAATTTATCTTTAGGAACTTATAGCTTTACCAGCGGCACCTATTCTTTATTGGTAAAAGTAACCAAGCCAAATGCAACTACCGGACCTGATGGCAATCCGTCAAATGATAGTATATATAGAGCCTCCATGTCACAAGGGATGAGTGGCACTTATATTATTGCACATAGTGGTACATATGATTATAATTCATTTACCTCGGCTGTTGCTGATTTGGTAGCCAGAGGACTTTGTGGTGCAGTTACATTTAATGTGGCCAACGGAAGTTACAATGAAAATGTACAGATTCCAAATGTTGCAACTACTGCTACAAATACAGTAAGTTTTGTAGGTAATACAACAGATAGTACCAAGGTAGTTTTACACTACAATCCAAGCACAAGCACACCATTGGAAGCTACCTATACTTTGGCCATGAATGATACAAGATGGTTTACTTTCAAAAACATGACCATCTCCAGGGATAATGCCACCAGTGGCGCATATTATTCTGGCGGGGTATTATTAATGGAAAATGGTTCTAGTAATAATGCATTCAGATCTTGCTACTTTACTAATAATGCTTCCTATCCATATATTATGACCATTACGGATAATAATACTAATGATAGTGCCAATACCTTTGATCATAATAGTATTAAAAGAGGTCAATATGCAATTTATATGTCGGGCACAGGAGTTAACTCTCCGCAAAAAGGTTGGGTAATTAGTAATAATAACTTTGATAGTGCCTTGTACTATACTATTTACGCATATTATGAAGACCATATTCAAATCACTGGAAATTATTTCAATCCAAATAAACAGTATAATTATAGTTATTACCCTGAAATTTATTTAGGATACATGCAGAATACAGTAAATAATTATGCCGGGAAAATAAGTGGCAATTATTTTAACACGAAGAGTTCTGCAATTCAGGATTATGTTTATGGATATTCTTTCAGCAGTACACAATATCAAGTTTTAATTGCAAACAATATGATTGTTTTGCAACCTAATCCAAATGATTATGCTTACGGAATTTATTCATATTACACTCATAATAGAGATGTAGTTTATAATAGTGTAAACGTATTAAATACTAACTCAAATTCCTATGCATTTTATATGTATGATTATACTTGGAATTCTGGTCAATTAGTAAATATTAAAAATAATATTTGGGATAATAGTAACGGTGGTTATTGCTCCTATTATTACCAAGCTTACAGTTCAAGTTATAATGCTAATATTGATTATAATGATTATTATTTTTCTGGTAGTAGTTTTGCTTCCTTTGCAGGGACTAGTTATTCCTCATTATCGGCATTACAAACAGGTTCAGGAAAAGATGCGCATTCTTTAAATGCAAATCCATCTTTCACTTCCACTACTGATTTACATATTCATTCATCAGCATTAAATGCAGCTGCTACTCCTATCAATGGAGTAACCAAGGATTTTGATGGAGACACCAGGAATACTACCACTCCTGACATTGGTGCAGATGAATTTACACCACCTTCAGTAGATGCATCTATTGCTTCAATGGTACCTTACATCAATTACTGTGCAAGTACTAATAATGTAAAAGCGACAATAGCAAATACAGGTTCCTCTACTATTACTTCAGCAACGATTTCATGGACAGTAAATGGCACTCCTCAAACCCCTTATAGTTGGACAGGTTCATTAACTGCCGGCAATTCTACTACCGTAACCGTAGGAACTTATAGCTTTACATCCGGGGTATATTCACTTTTAGTTAAAGTAAGCAACCCTAATGGTATAGGTATTGATGGTAATCCATCAAATGACAGTTTATACAATGGCACAATTAATAAAGGCATGAGTGGAACTTATACTATTGCCACTTCCGGAACACCGGACTATAGTAGTTTTGCAAATGCCTTGGTTGATTTAAATGCAAAAGGACTTTGCGGAGCTACTTTATTTAATGTTGGAGATGGAACATATACTGACCAATTAACAATAAACGCTATTTATAATGCTTCAACTACAAATACGGTAACCTTTAAAGGGAATAATTCTGATAGTACTAAAGTAATTATTGCAGTTACAGCTCCTTCTTCATCCAGTGCATATTCCATTATGTTTAATGGTGCCAATAATATTATTTTTGATAAAATAACTATTCAACGTACGAGTGGATATGTGAGTTATTATTGGATGCCAGATGTAGTTTTAATCCAAGGCGGTTCCAATCATATTACCATTAAACGTGGTCAAATACTAGGTAATAGTTCCTATCCTTGGTCAGGTTATTTAGTAAATGCCACCAGTTCCTCCATAGATTCGGCAAATACTATTTCAGGAAATTATTTAACAAATAGCGCTTATGGAATTGCATTTTACGGATCTGGCACTTCTTCTTTAGAAGGTAATAATGTAATCTCTGGAAATACCTTCTATAATATTAACTACTACCCTGTTTATTTAATGTACCAAAACTATAATAAAGTAATAGGCAATAATTTTGGCACACTTAGCAATTCATCGTATTATCAAATTTATCGCTATTATGTAGCAGATGGTAGTTGGATAAGTAAAAATGTATTTAATTGCTCCACCGGCGGCTATGGAATATACAGTTATTCTTGTTCTGCCTCTTCTTCCAACCCATCGTATATAGCTAATAATATGTTTGCAATGGGGACTAACTCTAACTATGCCATCAATGAATATTATGGTGCTTATTTAAATATTTATGATAATAGCATGCTTCAAACAAGTGGTGCAAGCTCTAGTTACACCATGTATATTTATTCCGGCGGTTCAGGCTATAATATTGAAGGTAATGCAGTAGTTAATAGAAATGGCGGAGCGGCTGTTTATATTTACAATTACAGTGGTTCTTCATGGACGATAAATTATAATGATTATTATACCACAGGTACTAATATTGGATATTATAATGGTTCAGGTTATACCACTCTTTCTTCATGGAAAACCAGTACCGGTGTAGATGCTAATTCAATAAGTGTAAATCCGTCTTTTGTATCGAGTACCGATTTACATATCAGTAGTCTTGCACCTTGCGGTTTAAAGAATCAAGGAGTTTCTTTATCAGGTATTACTGATGATATAGATGGAGACCTTCGCCCAAGTAAACCGGATATCGGTGCCGATCAATTGAGTGGTACCATTCCTGGCGGACAATGGGTAGGTGGTGTTTCTACGGATTGGCTTACCTCAAGCAATTGGTGTAATGGAAGTGTGCCTGCATTAACTGACAATGTCCTTATTGGAGCCGGTGCTGTTTATTATCCGGTAATTGGAAGTTCTTCAACTACAGGAACGGCTGATTCAATCACTATTAATTCCGGAGGTTCATTAACCGTTAGCGGTGGTAAATTAACGATGCATGGAGAAATGATTAATAATGGTACTTTAGCAATTTCTTCTGGAGAATTAGTTACTGAATTTGTACCTTCCTCAACCACCATTCCAATTATTACCGGTAGTGGAACATTCTCCTACACAGGTGGTGATATAAATTTTGCGGGTAATGGAAATATTTTAGTACCGGTACAAAATTATTGGGGATTGACAACCTCCAATAGCGGGATTCGTTATTTAAACGGTAATACTACAGTGAATGGAAATTTATTTATTGAATCAGGTACAACACTTAGTATAGGTTCTAATACACTTACCATGAAAGGCGATTCATCACATGTATTTGGAACTTTACAAGGAGGGGTAACATCTAACTTGATTATTACAGGCACAGGAAATAAAGTTAATATACCTTATATTCAAAATGGCTTAAATAAATTAACCATAAATAAATCCAACGGTGCTTATCTTTCAGGTAATGTAAGTGTGGATGATTCTTTGGTTCTTAAAAAAGGAACATTTGAATTGCGAAATAATACCTTATATCTCAATGGTCCTATCAGCACAGTAAGTGGTAATTTAAAAGGTGGTACTACCTCTGGAATATTTTTTGGAGGAACCAAAGCTCGTACTACTTTACCTGCAGTTACTAATGGATTAAGTGTTTTGAATATTAGCAGGAATAATGGTATTAGTCTAGGAGCAAACCTAAGCATTAATGATACTTTATTGTTAAATTTAGGAGTACTTGATTTAATAACCAATAGTGCAAGTATTAGCTTGGGCAATAATAGAAATATTGTGCGATCAGATGGAACCATGAATGCCGCACCTACAGTAACCGGTGCAAGTAGTACCATAAATATTTATTATACTGATACTTTAGTTACGGATAATGAACTACCAAACACCGTTAATAATGTTATTATAACTGCGTCTGGCAATGTTCATCTCAATCACAACTTGACAGTAAATGGTGATTTCACAATTTCATCTGGTAATTTCATGATTGGTAAACATATTCTTGCCTTAGGTGGAAAACTTGTGACAACTGGTACTATTCAAGGAGGACTAACTTCGACTTTAGCTGTAAATGATTATTCAGGAACAGCATTACAATTGGATATTCCTTCAGGATTTAGTTTAAGTAAATTAAAAATTAATCGTACCAATGGCGCTAATATAAAAGGGAACGTTTACATTAATGATACCTTAGATATGACGCTTGGTTTATTAAACACAGATCATACCGTATCCTTATCAAGAATAGATACAGTTAAATTAGGTAGCACTGGTCTTATTTTAAATGAGAGTGGTACAAGTTATGTGAATGGACGAATTTCTACTTTTAGAAATATTTCAAACAACAATACCTTAAATAATTTTGGAAATATAGGAATAGACATTACCATTCCAACTACAGGAACCAATCCGGGCAATACTATTATTACGCGTTCAACAGGTGCAAATGCTGCAGGACATGTAACATTAAACCACAATGGCAACCAACCAACCTTTGTAAATATTTCTCGAATTTACAAGATCACACCAACACATAATGGTGGATTGAAAGCGTCTCTTGTTTTCCATTATTTGGACAATGAATTAAATGGTGTGCCGGAAAGCGGATTGAATATTTTTAGGAAAAATGAAAACAGCACTGCTAATGTTTATTATTTCAGAGCGGTTGACACAAGAAATGCAACTACTAATATCCTAGGAATTGGAAGTTCGCATACAGTTGATAGTTTCTCCTATTGGACTGCAGGTGGATATCCTGCTCCACTTCCTGTGGAATTAATTAGCTTCAATGCCAGTTTAAAAACTGAAACCAGTGCAGCTTTAGCTTGGGAAACAGCTTCTGAAATTAACAATGATCGTTTTGAGGTTGAACGTTCCGAAGATGGAAGTAACTTTAATAAAGTTGGAGAAGTAGCCGGTCATGGTACCACCAATACTGAAAACGCCTATTCTTATTTAGATGATTTTGGGCCAAATATTTTGGTTCCGGCACTTTATTATCGATTAAAACAAGTTGATTTTAATGGTGCATATGTATATACAGATATTCGCAAAGTAATACTAAGTGAAAAAGCTGACGGAATTAAAGTTTGGTACGATCGTGATATTGAAAAATTAAATGCAATCATCAGCGTTACTCAAAGCCATCCAATAGCTGTGAGGATTATTGATGCTCAAGGCAAAGTAATTGCAGAACAAAATGTTACAACTAATAAAGGTAATAATGCTCTACAATTAGATATGCATGGATTAGCCAATGGGGTATATACTTTCATTTACTATCCTGAAAGCGGAAATATCCAAAGCAAGAAATTTGTTAAATTCTAAAATACATCAACTGGAATGTCAAAAAAACCGGCTTATATAAGCCGGTTTTTTTGTTTTAAAGATGGAAATATTATATAATATCTTGTGCCCAAAAATTTTGTAAGCAAGTATTTATAAAACTATTATATTTGAATAAAATTCAAGTAATAAAGACATGACAACTCCAAACATAAAATTAATGTCCAATGCATGGGATAAATTATCAGGAAAATGGGGTACAGCTATTGCAGGTTTCTTGGTATATTTCCTAACCATTATTATAATTAGTATTATTCCAAAAATTGGAAATTTCATTACTTTGATTGTCGGCGGACCATTTGCACTTGGTGTAGCTGCATTCTTTTTAAGATTGGCAAGGGATCAAGAAAGTGATATCAACTTAATATTTAGTGGATTTCGAAACAAGTTTAGCCAATCACTTTCTGCATATTTAATGGTCTTAGTCTATGTATTCCCATGGACCTTATTATGTGTTCTCCCCGGAACCATATCTTATGTGTTACATGTAGCATATTGGGGATATATTGCATTTGCAGGAATACCATTTATTATTCCGGCAATTATAGTTTCCTTAAATTATTCACAAGTATATTATATACTCAGTGATAATGACACTTTGCCAACCATGGATTTACTTCGAAAAAGCAAAGCAATGATGTTTGGCCATAGACTTAAATACATTGGCATAGGATTGTTATTTGGATTATTTATCATCCTGAGTGCAGCAACCTTATTTATTGGTTTAATTTGGCTTTTACCATGGATGCAATTAACTCTTGCATTTTTTTATGAAGACATTAGAGAGAAAGAGGAAGGAGAAATAATAACTGCAACTGAGGAAGAAATATAAATAAATGCGTAATATTATTTACCAATAATAATACTCATGGCGCTCCCGCCAAAGCCGGCAGCATTTATTAATATCTTACCAATGGGTCTCTGCTGATTTATTAAAGTATTAGCATATGGTAAATTTGAAAATGGAATTTCTCCGGCCAATAAGGCTAATCCATATTCTAAGCTCATCAAACCTGATGCACCTAAAGTATGTCCAATTTTCCATTTATTGGAAGTAAGCATAGGCATTTGATCCGGAAATAAAGATTTAATGGCATTTAATTCAGCTCGATCTCCCAAGATGGTTCCCGGTGCATGGCAAATGATTAAATCTATATTATCATCAGTATCCATATGTTCCAATGCCATCTTCATACTTTGAAATAAACATGATCCTCGCTCTGAAATAGAGGATGGACTTGTTAGTTTTTCATTTCCAAAACCAATAGAAAAGATTTCCGCCAATTTCTTATCCTGATTCACAATAGTTTTTTGTTCCAAAGCAAAAACAATTCCAGCCTCGCCTAAAACCATGGTATTTTTTAATGGTTCATCTTGTGCAAAAGGACGACATGGATAATCACTCAAATCATTGGCATATATTTTTAATGCCCGCATTTGAGCAATTGTAAAATCAGTCAAAGGAGCTTCAGCTGCACCGGCCAAGAATTTATCAACTAATCCTGACTTCAACCATGCAATGCCATTAGCAATTGCTTGCATGCCCGTACTGCAAGTAATAGAATGACTGATTTCCGGACCATTCGTTCCTAAATCTTGTTGAACCCAACTGGCAATATTACCTAAGGTAGTACTTGGTGAAGTATAAACAGAACTCGTTTTTTTATTAGATAAAATAAATTCTTCCAATCGAAGTTCCAAAGTTTCCGTTGCCCCTCGGGAAGAACCTATATTTATTCCAATAATACCTGGTTCCCATGCTGCATTTATCAAAGCTTCCCTTGCAGCGTAAATTGCTAATAATACGGTTCTATCTAATTGCTTATATAAATGATAGGACGACTTAAGTGAATCAATTGCTTCTTCAATAAAAGGGTGCAAAGCTGCTCCCGGGAAAGTGCCCATACTAAAAGAATGTGGCAAAATACAAGATGAAGGTGAACTGTAAGAATTTATTATATCTTTTCGTGTTTTACCTAAAGGCGAAATACTTCCTTTGCCGGTGATAATAGTATTTAGTTTCATATTTACAATTCTTTTATCACTTCAATAATAGTATCATATACCTTTTCCAATTGTAATTGCGTAATACAATAAGGAGGCAAAATATAAACGGTATTACCTAATGGGCGCAATATAATTTGCTTTTTTAGGAACTCTCTTTTCAAATAAGTACTGATACTATTAAAGTAACCGCTGCGCTCATCAGTTCGTAGATCGAAGGCTATAATGGTACCTAAAATTCTAACTTGTTCAACATTCTTATATTGTGATAACCTTGTAGCAAAATTAAGGTGCATATTTTCAATCGCTTTTATCTGGATCCAACATTCTTCCTTTTCCAATAAATCCAAACTTGCCAAGCCTGCAGTACAAGCCAATGGATTGGCTGTATATGAATGTCCGTGATAAAATGTTTTAGATTTATCTTGAGAGACAAAAGCATCAAATATTTCCTTAGTGCAAGTGGTAACGCCTAATGCCATAGTACCCCCGGTTAATCCTTTGGATAAGCACATAATATCCGGAGCAGTACTCATATTTTCAGAAGCAAAAAACTTTCCGGTACGTCCAAAACCGGTTAGTACCTCATCTGCCACACAAATTATATTTTCCTCTTTACAAAATTTAATTAGTTGATGTAACCCTTCTATATCATGCATCAACATACCACCCGAACCCTGTAATAATGGTTCATAAATAAAGGCAGCAATTTTATATTTCTTAGCAATCATTTTTAATTGCAAAAAACTTTGTTCAGCTAAATCCTTAGTTGGAGCATCAATAAATTGTACATTGAATAATAATGGTTCAAAAGCTACATTAAAACTATCTCTCGCTCCCACTGACATGGCACCAAAGGTATCCCCATGATAACTATTTTTTAGTGCCACTACACAAGTTCTTGGATCCCCTATATTATAATAATATTGAAGAGCCATTTTTAACCCTACTTCAATTGAAGTGGAACCATTATCCGAATAAAAAACTTTAACTTGATTTTTAGGCGTATGTTGCAATAATCGCTCTGCAAGTAAAATGGCGGGAGCATGAGTAAAACCTGCAAAAATTACATGTTCTAAGGTCCTTAACTGCTGATTAATTTTATCAGCAATATATGGATGAGCATGACCATGTAAATTGACCCACCACGACGAAATAGCATCTATATATTTATTTCCCTCTTCATCAAATAAAATTGCACCTTCTCCACTAGTAATAGGGATTGAAATATCTTCAATGCCAGATTGTGTAAAAGGATGCCAAATGTATAATTGGTCTTTTTCTAAAAGATTCATAATATATCTTTAGGCAAAGTCATTGCAAAATCGGAAATAGTCTTTTTGTTTATTTTTGTAAACTCCGGCACATGAAAAAGCACGGGAACATCAGTAAATTTTTGAATAATTTCTTCGCTTTCTAACTGTGAAGAGCCATTAAAAATAATGCCTTTTATAGGAATATTTTTTCTTTGTAATGCTTCAATAGATAGTAAACTATGGTTAATGCTTCCCAAATAGTTCTTTATTACAATTATCGCTTCTGCATCAAAATGGCCTATTAAATCAATCATTAATAACCAATCATTTAAAGGAACCATTAAACCACCTGCACCTTCTAATAATAAATGTTGTCGATTACTTTCCGGTAATTTAAAATCATCAATATCAATTTTTAATCCTTCACGTTTGGCTGCAGCATGCGGAGACATGGCTTCCTTTAATAAAAATTGTTCATTGAATATTATACTTTCATGATTAGATATTAATGATTTTACCAACATTGAATCAGTATTTTCTAAATTGCCGGCTTGTACAGGTTTCCAATAATCTGCTTTTAAATATTCAGCTAAAATAGCTGAAACAATAGTTTTACCAATATCAGTACCTATTCCGGTAATAAAATATTTTTTCATACAATATATTCTTGGATGTGTTGAATAAGTTTTTTGATTTCTTCTTGAGTATTATAACTGTGTAAGCAAATTCTTAATCGCTCTTTATTTTCAGGTACGGTAGGACTTAAAATTGGACGAACTTCGTATCCCAAACCTTGTAATTGATTTGCTAAATGCTTTACATTTTTATTGCCGGATAAAATTAAGGATTTGATTGGGGAATCAATATTTGAGGTATCATTTAATAATGAAGCATAATATTGCGCATTATTTTTTAAAATTAATCTTTCTTCATTGCTGGTTATCATTTGCTGATAGGCACATTGTATGGATGCAATGGCATGGGGTGATAGCGCAGTAGAATAAATAAAAGTTCTGCAAAAATTGATTAAATATTCTTTTAAATAGGTGCTTCCGCATATGGAAGCGCCATGCACTCCTAAGGCTTTTCCATAAGTATAAATTCTAGCAAAAAATAAAGATTCTATACCTAAGGATTGGACTAACCCTTCCCCTTCATTACCATAAATCCCTAAAGCATGGGCTTCATCGGTTATCAATAAATAATTATGCTCTTTACAAAATTCTGCCAATGCACTAAGTGGAGCCTGATCACCATCCATGGAATAAATGCTTTCAACAACTATAAAAATTCGCTTGAAGTCTTTTTTAATTAAACTTACCGACTGAATTTTTGTTTGAAGTGAGGATATTGAATTATGAACAAATGAATAGGCATCAGCCAAGCTTAAACGAATACCATCTCTTATGGAAGCATGAATATATTCATCATAAAATATCAAATCTCCCTTTTGGGGTACTGTTGAAAAAAACCCCAAGTTTGCATCATAGCCTGAATTAAAAATTAAAGCACTTTCAGCCTTGTGAAATTTTGCAATATTTATTTCAGTTTGCTCAAAAAGTTCCGAATTACCACTAAGTAATCTTGATCCCGTAGCACCATTAAAATTGCCTGAATATTGTTTAACTAATTGATGACTTCTTTCAAAGAGAGTCGAGCTTCTGGCAAGCCCTAAGTAATCATTTGAGAAAAAATCAACGCCACTTCCTGAAACTACTAATTCACGATATCGTCCTTCTTCTTTTCTTTTTGTGAGGGAAGAAAGTATAAATCGATCTGTATAAATATTTTTTAGCATACACTTACCTGCTCTTCCTTGAAGGATTCGCGCGGCTGCAAGCCTAAAAGTTCGAACATTGCTGCATCATCAGTAAATGATGGATTTGGAGTTGTTAATAATTTATCACCTGAGAAAATTGAGTTGGCTCCAGCCATAAAACAAAATGCCTGTTCAACAGTACTCATTTCCTGACGACCTGCGGATAAACGAACCATTGCTTTTGGCATTAAGATGCGAGCTGTTGCAATCATACGAAGCATTTCCCATATAGCAACTCTAGGTTGATCTTGCAATGGAGTGCCTTCTACAGGAACTAATGCATTTACCGGAACAGATTCAGGATGTTCAGGCAAAGTTGCCAAGGTAAATAACATATCAATACGGTCATTATTACTTTCACCTAGGCCTATAATACCACCACAACAAACAGATATACCTGCATTTCGAACATTTTCAATTGTTTTTAAACGATCGTCATAAGTACGGGTAGTTATTACTTCATCATAATAATCAGAGGAAGTATCAAGATTATGATTATAAGCGTAAAGGCCAGCTTCTTTAAGTTTTTTAGCTTGCTCATCAGTCAGCATGCCTAAGGTACAACATACTTCAAGTCCTAAAGAATTCACTCCTTTTACCATTTCTAATACCCTGTCAAAATCACGATTATCGCGAACTTCCCTCCAGGCTGCTCCCATACAAAAACGTGTAGAACCGGCTTCCTTAGCTTTTAAAGCTGAGGAAATAACTTCCTCTTTTTTCAATAAGGCTTGAACTTTTAAATCAGTATTGTATTTAGCAGATTGAGAACAATAAGAGCAATCTTCAGAACAACCTCCTGTTTTAATCGACAATAAAGTACACACCTGTACTTCGGAAGCTTTGTGGTATTCACGGTGAATACTTGCCGCCTCATAAACCAAATCTAAAATCGGCTTGTAATATATATCTTGTATTTCGGACCTGGTCCAATTGTTTTTAATTTGATGCATAATAAATCTTTGCACAAAGTTTCCAAAAATTATCTGATTTAGAGAATTACTTCTATAAAATCTTGCATTTGCCTTTAAATATTTTTCTTCCTGTTGAGTATTTTCAGAATAATAGTCCACAAATCTTCATAAGGTACAATCTCAATTTGAGTTTGAGTTGGAGTATATTGAAGGTTGGCTTCTAGGAGTTTCCATAAATAGCGAGCGGCCATTTTATGAGATTTTTCGGGGTCAAAATTGTAACGGTCCATTACCATTAGCATTTTAATAAAATAATGAGAACGATAAGCTTCTTCTACAGAAAGATACCGATATAAATAAAGCCTTAAAGCTTCCATCCGGCTGGTAATTTCAACGAATTCCTCTTCCAAAAGGAAAAAAAGTAATTGTAAAATCAAAACAGCAACCTTAATACCTTTGGTATCCTTAGAATAATGGGGTATATCATTAATAAGTGAGGACATCCGGAAAGAATGACCTTTACCAAATAAATCAGGATACAATGATGCCTTATTACTATATAGTAACAAAAACCACAAATATCCGCCGTAAACCCTCCACAATTCTTTCTGATTATCATGCAGTTTAGCAAAGCCAGGATCTTCATTTACCTCTTTAAAGGAAATAACAGCACTTTCCAGATTGGCGGTATTTAAACATAAAAGGAAGTAATATTCTTGTGTTTTGTACCAATTAAAGCTGCCTTTATGTTGGAATTCCAATGCTTTTTGAGCACTATCTCGACCGGCCTGATAATTTTTTGCCAAAAGACTGGCATCTAATATTACCATTAAGGCATTGGATTGGCGGACACTATTATAAAATACCCCGGAATCAACTATAAATTTTTCAAATTGAATACTTACTTCCAAAGATTTCCCATATTCCTTCATTAATTGGTAATAAACAACAATAAATTGAAAATAATAATAACTGACATTGAAGGTATTATACTTCTCCTTCAATTTCTCAAACTTACTTTTATACTTATTTAATTTCTCAATTAATTCCTTTTCCGGCACCAAGGAATGTGAAAAATTCAAAACAATATCATAATGCATCTGCTCCGCTTTGGCCTCTGCAGCCACTTTTTTATTCGCTTCTTTAAAAAGCGCATTGTATTCCTGAAACCTTACATAATCTCCACCTTGAATGGTTTCGCGACGTAATAAAATGGCCGCTTGTTCAATTAATTCATAAAGTTCAATAGGTTGAGATCTTTGAATAACTTTATTTAAAATACGTGCACCACTTTTATTTATACCTATAGACATCAGCATTTTAGCTACTGCAAGTAACTTATAGCATTCGTACGCTTGATGATGATAAGAATTAGGGTCGGAATTTTTAGATTGCATGAATAAAAGAGTGGTATAAAGCTTATCTTTAAGTCTCTTTTTCAACATTTTATAAGCTGAATCACTTGGCGTTTTATCCAATAATGCTTTAGCAGCTTCGGCATCAGATCCAAACTTACCTTTATGAATACCATCTGCTAAGCGATACGGCAGTGATTTTCTATTAATATCCTCACCATTAAGAAGTTCAATCTTCTTTATCCTATCGGAAAAGGCAATGTTTATTAAATCTTTTAATTCATCCATGAATGTAATATTCCTTCAAATCAGGAAAGGTCTGCTTCTATTTCTTAGCAAAAAACGGTAAAAAATCTCAATGTAACGATGAAAAGCAAAGGAAAAAAGTATAGGCTAGCCGCTGTTGCAATTTTGTAGGGTAACAAATAATTATTGAAAAATTTATGGACACTCTACTATCAGTTCTACTTTACATTCACGCATTACCTGGACCCGGCAACTATCCAATGAGTTATATCCAACAATTGGAAAGACAAAACATGCCAAGAATAATTGCTGTAGAAAGCAATCCTTCTCAATTGCGCGCCGTGATGCAAATGGAACAACCAATTGTTAATTCTGTAATTATCATCAACGACACAACGTCAGGTAATTAAGATAGAACCCACTTATAAGAAAATAAAGGCTTTACATTTTAATGTAAAGCCTTTAATCTCGATTAATTGGTATATTAATTAATGGTCGTGCCCATCGTGGTGCACATGACCATGTGCAAGTTCCTGTTCAGAAGCTTCTCTTATACTTTGAATTTTAACATCAAAGTGTAATTGTTGCCCGGCAAGCGGATGATTACCATCTACTACAATTGTATTTGATTGTACTTCTGTAACAGTAACAATCATTGGCCCGTTTTCAGTTTCTGTTTGAAATTCCATTCCTGGTTGAATATCAACTTCAGCAGGGAAGTTTTGACGTGGTACTTCAAAACGCAACTCTTTATCGTATTCACCATAACCATCAGCTGGTTTTACGACTACGTTTTTTTCGTCACCAATAGTTAAATCTTCCAATTGTTTTTCCAATCCAGGAATAATATTATTATTACCGTGAAGGTATTCTAGCGGACGATCAGATTTCTCAAGGGTATCTCCCTTGCTGTTCTTCAATTCATAGGAAAAGCCTACTACCTTTCCTTTGCTTACTTTTTCAGACATTTTCTTAATTTTATAATTATTGTTCAAAGTTCCTTAAAAAAGTGCTAATGCCGAAATAAATTTAGTTCTTAGCAAGTTTTAAATGCATATTTCTTAATATTGCGCACGTTTTAAATCGTAATGAAGTTTATTCCAACAATATTTCACTGTATTCTCGACTACATCATTGGACTTTTGGTGCTATTATCTCCTTGGATATTTGACTATAAGAGTGATGGTGCTGAAACCTGGGGGCCAACTGTTATTGTTGGTATCATGTTCGCCTATAATTTGTTGACTGATTCAGAAACAGGTTTAATTAAGTTTTTGGCTATGCCGGCGCATCTTTGGTTCGACATTTTTTGCGGCATAACGTTGGCTGCTTCTCCTTGGATTTTTGATTTTAAGGATGTATTACATGCGCCACAAATAGTTATCTTTTTTGGTATTCTTATTACCCTAAATGGCCTATTTACTGAAACTTTGCCTTCATATGCCGAGAAAAAAGGCAATGATTAATTTTTAGGGAGGTAGGCAGGAATCTCATCTTTTTTGTTCAAATTTGTATCACATATTAATTTTTAAATCCAACTGAAATGAAGAAAAAACTGATTTTAGCAATGGTAGCAATACTTTTGGCTGGACCAAGCTTTGCACAAACTGCTCCGAAAAAGGAAAAAACGGAGAAAAAGGAAACTGAACCTAAAAAGAAATCTTCCAAAAAGAAAGGGAAGAAAAAGAAAAAAGATAAAGAAAAGGCTGAAGAAGAGCCTAAAGAAGAACAAGGTAAATAAAAATGCCTTACATAGAAAAGCCGACCAAATGGTCGGCTTTTTTTGTGAGGTAGCGTCCGGATTCGAACCGGAGTAGAGGCTTTTGCAGAGCCTTGCCTAGCCGCTCGGCCACGCTACCAATAAAGAGGCGCAAAGATAATATTTTTATTACAGCCTCCTCTATTTTTTGCAAAATTGGAATTGAATGCTTAAGATTCTGATTCCCATTCTATAAAAGAATTGGATATTACACCTTTCAAAAATGGATGTTCCTTTTCAATTCTAATTTTTATTGCACCGCAATCTTTAAATTGATTCTTAACCTCAGTAGCAATGGCTGAAGCCAGTGCCTCCAATAAATTGAAATTATTAGTGGTCAATTTATTAACTATTTGACATAAAACCCCATAATCTAATGTATCTTCTAGCTTATCACTTTTTCCTGCTTTTTCGATGGGATAATTAATTTCGATATTAATTATTAAAGTTCTGCCTATTAGTCGTTCTTCTTCACTCACACCAATTGGAGCAAAAACCTTAAATCCATTTAATCCAATTTTTCCCATTCTATAATTTGATGTATTTTTGAAGGTTCAAAGCTATATATATGGAAGAAAATAATCAAGGATCCGGCAATTTCGTTGACCGATTCGAATTTCACGACTATTATTTAACCGAAGAGTTCCTAACCGAGGAGCATAAACTCATCCGTGCTACTGTAAGAGAATGGGTTAAGAAAAATGTAACCCCAATTATTGAAGATTATGCTCAAAATGCAAAATTCCCGGTTCATTTAGTGAAAGAAATGGGCGAAATGGGCTTATTTGGTCCTACTGTATCACAAAAATATGGGGGTCAAGGTTTGGATTATATCTCGTATGGTATAATGATGCAAGAAGTTGAACGAGGAGATTCCGGAATACGCTCCACTGCCTCTGTGCAAGGCTCCTTGGTGATGTATCCTATATATGCATTTGGATCTGAAGAACAAAAAATGAAGTACCTTCCCAAATTAGCCAGTGGAGAATGGTTGGGATGTTTTGGCTTGACTGAACCTAATTTTGGTTCTAACCCTGCGGGCATGACCACTAACATAAAAGATATGGGCGACCATTATTTACTTAATGGAAGTAAAATGTGGATCTCCAATGCACCTTATTCACAAATGGCAGTAATATGGGCCAAAGATGATCAAGGTATTATAAGAGGTGTTATTTTAGAAACAGGTATGGAAGGTTATACCCAACCGGAAATACATCATAAATGGTCACTGCGTGCTTCCTCTACCGGTGAATTAGTTTTTGATAATGTAAAAGTACCTAAGCAAAATATTTTACCGGGTGTTAAAGGATTGAAAGGTCCTCTATCATGCCTAAATAATGCGAGATATGGTATTGCTTGGGGTGCCCTGGGGGTAGCATTAGATTGCTACGATACCGCATTAAGATATGCAAAAGAAAGAATACAATTTGATAGACCTATAGCAGGGTTTCAGTTAACTCAAAAAAAATTGGCTGAAATGATTACTGAAATTACCAAGGCGCAATTATTAACATGGCGCTTAGGGGTGTTAAAAAATGAAGATAGAGCAACACCGGCACAAATTTCAATGGCAAAACGAAATAATATTGAAATTGCGCTTAATATTGCCAGGGAAGCACGACAAATATTAGGAGGCATGGGTATTACGGGTGAATATTCCATTATGCGTCATATGATGAATTTGGAGTCAGTGGTAACCTATGAAGGAACTCATGATATTCATTTGCTGATAACCGGAATGGATATTACCGGCATTAACGCCTTTAATGGATAAAATGAAATTTTTTATTGTTCTTTTTACTTTGCTTATAAGCACTTTTTCAACGTTTGGATATACCGGACGAAAAGTTATTTTGCTTGTAAATAGAAATTTACAAAAGGACACTATAGGCTATAATATAGCCGATGATTTTTCACGTGTCTGTTATGAAGGATTAAAAAATGGGACTTTAAAACTTTGGGAAACACCGGAAAAATTAAAAAATATTGCATTTACAAGCCTAGTAGATATCGAAAAAAACACACATGCATCTTTCACTCAATTGCGAAATATGTTTGTGTATGAGGAGTGGAGTGTTGAGAAAAATAAATATAAATTTTCAACCAAAGGTCTTTCATTTACAGGAATGGATTCTAGTGGGAAAGATATTTTCTTCGGATATATTGAAGTCAATGAAATATTGTTAAAGATTTTACAGAATTCTTTAGCAAATGTTAATGCAGACGGTTATTATGGAACCACCTTATTGCAAGAATTACAAAGTAGACATTTTGAATTTGACGTGGTATTTTTTAAAAATAAACCAATACGAAAATTTACTAAAGCACAAGGAATTATCAAGGATGCTTTGAGTGCTAAAAATATTGTATTTAAAAACGATTTCCCTCGAGCCAAGTTAATTGAATATTCTATTGAAGCCGGTCCCTCTACCCTTTCGGATGCCTCCGGCACAATTATTTCGGGGTTGCAGAATTTCTTCAATGAAAATCCACAGGAATTTTTTAATTTAGGTGGAGATAAAATATTTTCATATTTGCGTAAAACACCCATAATATTATCTTCCGTACTTGTCAATGAAATATGGACTAAAAGTTATGATAGCTTAAAAGCAACAACCGTAGAATATATACCGGTAGTAATTGGTAATCCAATTCAAGGAATATCATTTCAACAAATGAATGAATGGAATTTAAAAATTAATTCAAGATCCTTTAATCAATGGATTGTTGAAAAAAAATTTTATTACAGGATTACAAAAGTGAATTCCACTTTGATTGATGGAACTTTTGCATTATCTATTAATGAAGAACTTCTAAAAGGTAATTGGCAAAATTTAAATAAGACACTGCATGGTACCGATGAACAAATTAAAAATTAAAACAAAAAAATAAATCAAAATTTCAGAATTATGGATAAAATTAAGTTTGGAACTGATGGTTGGAGAGCAATAATTGCGGATGATTTTACAGTGGAAAATCTAAAAAGAGTAGCTTATGCTACCTCCTTATGGTTGAATAAAACTTATCCTGAAGCCAAAGCTGTAGTTGGTCATGATTGCCGATTTGGCGGTAAATTATTTTCAGAAATTACGGCTCGAATTTTTGCAGCAAATGGGATTAAAGTATATTTATCTAAAGAATTTGTATCAACGCCAATGATTTCCTTGGCCACAAAAAAGCTTCAAGTAAGTTGTGGTATTATTATAACTGCATCGCATAATCCTCCCACCTATAATGGTTTTAAAATTAAAGGTTATTATGGTGGTCCTGCCCTACCGGAAATGATTGATGAGGTAGAAAAGCTAATTCCAGATATTGCATATAATCAAACATTAGATAGTTTGGAATCCTATGTTGAATCAGGTAAAATTGTTTATTCAGATTTTGAGCAAATGTACATTTCACATGCAGAAGAAAATTTTGATATGAATGCCATTCGAAATAGCAAAATAAGAATTGCTTATGATGCTATGTATGGTGCGGGTCAAAATGCTGCAAAACGGTTATTGCCAAATGCAACCATGCTTCATGCAGATTATAATCCGGGTTTTATGGGTCAGGCTCCTGAACCTATTTTAAAAAATCTGCAGGAAATATCCAATCTTATGAAAAATAGTAATTCATTCGATATTGCCTTTGCAACAGATGGGGATGCCGATCGAATTGGCTTATTGGATAGCAAAGGAAGTTTCGTTGATTCACATCATATAATTCTGATGTTAATTAATTACCTTCATAAATATAAAGGTTTAAATGGAGATGTCGTTCATTCTTTTTCATGTACCTCCAGAATTGAAACCATGTGTGAAGCCTACGGATTAACGGATGTAACAACAAAAATTGGATTCAAGTATATTTGTGGCTATATGATCAATGGCAATGTATTGGTAGGCGGTGAGGAATCGGGTGGCATAGCAGTGATTAATCATATCCCTGAAAGAGACGGTATTTGGATTGCATTAACCATTATTGAATACATGGTTAAATCAGGTAAAAGTTTAGATGATCTTATTCAAGAAATTTATTCAGTAACTGGTACATTTGCTATGGAACGTGATGATTTACATATTGAAGAATCTGTAAAGCAAAAGATTGTTAAAGCATGTAATGAGGGTAAATATACTTCCTTTGGCAAGTACAAAATTGAAAAAGTAGAAACTATTGATGGTTTTAAATTTCATTTAGGTAATAAAAATTGGGTTATGATGCGTGCCTCAGGTACTGAGCCGGTTTTAAGGGTTTATTCGGAAGCAGCTACTTCTGAGGAAGCATGGGATATAATTAATGAAACTAAGAAAAGTATTTTATAATAACATTTTTAATTAGAAAAAGTATCCTTAGTTTGACATAAGTACCTAAAAATGTATTAATTATCCTTAATAACAGCCTTAAAACTTGAAAAAATTAGCTAAAGTGGTCAAATTATTGGATAATTAGGCCAATTTAGCTTGTTTAAAATGAAAACTAAGGCTAAATTTGTATAAAGCTTATTATTTAGCAAATTTTTGGAATACTTGAATTTGAGATATACTTCAACCATTCAATTGTTCCAGACAAAAATATCAAAATATGAAATTGAAATCAACTCTTTACATCTTGGCAATACTTGCCATTACTGCATTTTGTTTTTCAAGTTGTGCCACAGAAAAGTGTCCATCTTTGAATAACGGTTATGTTAGATAATCAGTAATTCTCAATGAAAACCTGGATTGCTAAATTATTTATCCTTCTATTCCTAATTTCGATATTTGGACTAGGGGCATGTTCTCGTCATAAATGCCCTGCTCAAACCGGAGGCTATGTGGCACCTCCCCCTAAGGTAGGTAAACATCATAAACCTCAATCAGGACTTTGGGGTCCGGGTATGAAAAAGAAAAATTAAATATTTTGATGAAGCCTGACCTAAAATCATCTTTCAGCTTCAAAAACCGAATTTATAGTTTTAAGTATGCCATTCGTGGTTGGCTATACTTTTTTAGAAGTGAACATAATGCTTGGATTCAAGCGAGTATTGCTATAATTGCCTGTGCGTTGGGATTTTACCTCAATATTAGTTCTATAGAATGGTGTATCATCCTTATAAGTATTGGTGTTGTATTAATAACAGAGATGCTAAATACAGCGATTGAAAAAACTATTGATTTAATTCATCCTGAATATTATCCCAAAGCAGGAGCAATTAAAGATCTATCAGCAGGGGCCGTTTTATTGAGCAGCTTTATTGCCTTAATCATCGGATTAATTATTTTTATCCCTAAAATAATAACTTTATTTAAAGCTTAAACAATCTACCTATCTATTGTTCACGACTCATTTCGCGTTTCAAATCTTTCTCCTTTAGACTATCCCTTTTGTCGTAAGTATTTTTTCCTTTTGCCAAGGATATTTCTAATTTGGCATATCCTGTATCACTTAAAAAAAGACGTACCGGTGCAATTGTAAAACCTTTTTCTTTGACCTTATTATTGAGCTTTTTTAATTCTCTTTTTGTGAGCAACAATTTTCGTGGGCGTTTGGGATCATGCTTATAAAAACTTGAACGATCATAGTCGGAAATATGCATATTCCTAACAAATAACTCTCCATCCTTGAAATAACAAAAAGCATCACTCATATTAACCTTTCCCATTCGAACAGATTTAATTTCGGTTCCGGTCAATATAATACCGGCAACATATGATTCTAACAAATTAAAATCATGCGTTGCTTTCCTATTAATTATATTTAAATCTTTATTCAAAGCAATACTTCGTATTAACGTATACTTTCAAATATTTTGAGAATCTTTTCTTTTTTCAATATTTTTTGCCCTTGTTCCCCTTTAGCAATAATTCTTTCTCCTACGCTTACAGTATAAGTGCAGATAATATCATTTCTTTCCAAGTGTTTTATTTCTGCTTCAAATAAAGCTTCCTGCCCTACCAACGCAGGCGCAATATGTTCAATATTTAAAAAGGTGCCTATGCCCTCTTCGTCCTCATCTTTCATTTCCAGGACAAATAATCTACAAACCCATTCTGCGTCCCTTCCTAGGGCAAAAGTAGCGTAAACCGGATGCACGTTTCCTGTTTCAAAAGATGCAACATCACCTGGAAGAATTGTCTTCCTAAAATGCTTCTTATCCCCTCTTTTAAAAATTGTTTTCATATGGTACGATTTTACAAAAGTACGGATAAAGAATTCATTTTTACTTACGAATGACCCAAGTTTTGAAAACGACTATTTTACCGCTAATAACGGTACATTAATTCTATGACGAACGGTGTCTATGGTTTGTCCGAATAAAATATCACTGAGCCAATCATGACCATGAGAACCCATCACTAATAAATCAGCATTAAATTTATTTACAATATCAGGAATAGCAACGGTTCTACGTCCATATCCTAGCTCATAATGTACTTTATATCCTTTGTTACTCAAATCAATTACATATTCATTTAGGTAACGAATATCTATGCTTGATTCCAAGTCAGAACTTTCTTTTTCACTCAATAATGCATTCGGAGTTTCAAGAATATGAATAAGAATATATTCCGCCTGTATGCCTCCTTGGTAAAGGGCATACTGAATGGCCTTGACGTCCATATCTGAGAAATCTACAGTTATGGCAATACTTTGGAAGGAAGGTTTATCTAAAATACCAAGAGCTTTTGGTGCACCATGAGGAACGCCTGCTTTAAATTTCTTCAATCCACGTAAGACCGGCTCAAAAGTAATATAAATTAACAATCCACATAAAAATACAATTAATACTGCAATGAGAATACGAATACTTATGGCCAGATCCGGCTTATTCATCCATGAAACTAATTCTTCTCCAACTAATTTAGCATTTAAAACAATTATTACAAAGGCAACTATCCAACCAAGGATTTTACTTTTTATACCAATAGCAAATGAGCCCATTCTGTTTTTATCGCTCACAAAATGAATAAGTGGTATAACAGCAAATCCTAATTGAAGGCTTAAAATTACCTGACTAAATACTAATAATTTTCCAGCATAAGATTCTCCGACTATTAATATAATAATAAAAGCAGGTATCACTGCAAATAGTCTGGTAATTAATCTTCGAATCCAAATGGGCAAACGTAATTTCAAATAACCTTCCATTACAATTTGACCGGCAAGTGTACCGGTGATTGTTGAACTTTGACCGGAGGCTATCAATGCAACAGCGAATAATATAGGTGCCAAGGTAGAACCAAGTAAAGGTTTTAACAATTCATGCGCATTTGAAATATCCTTTACACCATAATGACCATTTTTATAAAATACAGCGGCGGCTAATATTAATATTGCTGCATTGACTAAAAGAGCTATGTTTAGTGCAATTCCAGAGTCAATTAAATTAAATCTAATGGCCTTTTTTAAGTTTTCCTTTCCGGCTTCAATTTTTCTAGTTTGTACAAGCGCTGAATGCAAATACAGATTATGAGGCATTACGGTAGCTCCAATGATTCCAAGTATAATATATAGCGCATATTCATCAGGTATACTGGGAACAATCCCGGAAACTATGCCGGAAAAATCCGGTTTTGCAAATAGTAATTCAATAAAAAAAGAGAAGCCAATAATAGCCACCAAACTAATAATAAACATTTCAATTTTACGCATACCCATCTTTTGCAAAAACAAAAGTAAAATAGTGTCAAATACTGTAATGGTTACGCCATAAATCAAAGGTAAACCAAATAATAATTTCAGGCCGATAGCCATGCCTAAAACTTCTGCCAAATCGCATGCTGCAATAGCAACTTCGGCCAATATGTATAAAATAATATTAACAAATGGAGGATAAGATTCCCTGGATGCTTGTGCTAAATCACGACCACTTACTAATCCCAATTTCAAACTGAAGCCTTGAAGAAGCAAAGCCATCAAGTTACTCATAATTAAGACCCATATAAGAGTATAACCATAATGGCTACCGCCTTCGATATCGGTTGCCCAGTTACCCGGGTCCATATAACCAACGCTTACTAAATAAGCAGGACCAAAAAACGCAAAAATTTTCTTCCAACCTGATTTTACGGTTGTATTTACTGAACCATGTACTTCAGATAAAGACTTCTGTTGATTGGTATCCATTTGCTAAACTAATTCTACTTGATTGCAAAACAAAAAGTATGCAATTTTAAGCTTTTATTATACTAATATCAAATATTTTTTAAAGTTATCTAAATTTATATCCGGATACAACAATTCCATGAACTAATTTAATGGTTATCCGACTAATTTGAACTAATTAATAAATTAGAAGCAACCTGATGAGAAATAGTCAAATTTTTATCCTTGCCCAACTTAATAGTTAAACTATTGTCATAGGGTGTCATAGAAATAACTTCTATAGTGGCACCTATGTTAAGCTTATGTGCATCCAGATATTGAAGGAAAACTGTAGAGTGCTCTCTTACAGCTAATATAACTCCCTTTTTACCTTTTCCTAAATCGGATAATAAAATTTGCTTTCTAGAAGTATATTTTCCACTTTTATCAGGAATAGGATCACCATGCGGGTCAAATTTTGGACTACCCAAAAATTGATCCAAACGCTCGGTCATTTCATCAGAATTGACATGCTCTAATTGTTCAGCAATATCATGAACTTCATCCCATTTGAAATTTAGTTTTTCAACCAAAAATACTTCCCATAAACGATGTTTGCGAATTAAATTATTCGCATATTTTTCACCGGTATGTGTAAGACGAACACCTCTGTACCTTACATACGAAATAAACTTTTTCTCAGAAAGTCTTTTCAACATGTCGGTAACTGATGCAGGTGAGGTAGCTAATTCAGCAGCAATGGCATTGGTGTTTATTTCATCATCAATGGTCTGTGAAAGCTTGTAAATACATTTTAAATAATTCTCTTCAGTAATTGATAGTGTCATAGATACTGCAAAGGTAAATATTAAAAGAGACAAACGAAGATAAAGTGCGTAAGAAACTATGACAAGATATTGACCAAAATCAATTTAAATTGTAAAATTCATTTTTTTAGGTTTTTAAGCACCTATTTATTGAATATGGTGTTTAGTTATAAAATTGCGATATTTGCACAGTATTAACATCCATTAAAAGTATGAAAAAGTTTTTAATTATTATGATTTTATCCGGAATTGCTGGTTTTTTAGCTTCTTGTGATAGAGACGAATGCCCTGCACACGGTGAAGCTCCTGCCATCCACCAAAGCAATAATGCTTAAACATTGTAAAATGAAAGTTAATTTTTCATTTGCATAGTTTAAGCTAATTTTCCGTACTTAAACGTAATATTTTGTTTAATATCCGGGTGTAGACTTAAACCTACCGGGCAGTTCAAGCCAATTTTCTCCAATAATTCTTTTTGATCAGCATTCAATGCTGTATCAATTGTTAATTCTATAACAATTTCTGAAATTCGTCGTGGATGTTCAGCCATTATTTTAGTAACTTCTGCATGCATTCCATCAATTTTAATATTTCTTCCTTCAGCAGCAATATTCATTACTGTTATCATACAAGTTGCTAAAGAAGTAGCAGCTAAATCTGTAGGTGAAAAAGCCTCGCCTTTGCCATGATTATCTGTTGGTGCATCCGTAATAATTACTTGTCCTGAACGAATATGCGTGCATTCTGTTCGTAAACTACCTTTATATTCAACTTTTGAAGTAGGCATAAAATTGTATATTTGTAATTAATATTAATGCCTCAAAGTTACCGGATTTTGCTTCATGAAAAGTTCTTGGTTTAAATTATGTTTTTTTATATGTTCCATCATTAGCATCACTACCGAGGCGCAATTGGGGCAAAATAAAGAAAGTCGTTTAGGCTATGATAATGAATATAGTTTAGGTGCAATGGTTCATACCAATGGATTTGGCGTTAATGGAGAACTACTACATTTTAGACATGATGGTAATTATCAATTAATTGATTTAAATTTTTATTCCATTTCCCATCCCAAGGAAACTAGTCAACCCAATCCGGATAACCAACAGTCAAGAAGTTATGTTTTTGGAAAATTAAATAATTTTTACGCATTAAGTGCGGCCTATGGAAGCAGGATTGTAATTGCTGAAAAATGGACATCTACCAATGTTAAAGTTAATTTTAATTATAGCTTTGGGCCTGTAGGTGGATTATTGAAGCCGGTCTATTATGAGGTACAATCTTTGGACCCTAATGGCAGTAGTACTTTTGAAAGATTTAATCCAAATGATGACAACCAACATGCAAGGATAATTGGTACTGATTTTTGGAGAGGGTTTAATCAAATCACATTTTTATATGGAGGCCATGCAAAAACAAGTATGAGTTTTGAATGGGGTCCTTCCGAAACGAAGTATTTGAGCCTTGAGACCGGCCTAATCGTTGATGTATTTCCAGTGGAAGTTCCTATCTTTGCATATATAAATAACCAAAGGGTTTTCATTAACATGTTTTTAGTATTTTCCTTTGGAAAAAGATATTGATTCAAAATGGATAAAGATATAATAACCCCCTCAAATTCAACTCCTATAAAAGAAAGACTTTATAGAAAACCGCCATGGTTAAAAGTAAAATTACCTGTAGGTGAAAGCTATAAAAAAGTTAGACAAATAGTAGATAATTATAAATTACATACTATTTGTGAAAGCGGCAATTGTCCAAATATGGGAGAATGCTGGGGAGAGGGAACGGCAACATTTATGATTTTGGGTAATGTATGTACTCGTTCCTGTTCATTTTGCGCAGTTGCCACCGGCAGACCCCAAACATTAGATTTAGAAGAACCATTCAGAGTAGCAGAAGCAGTTAGATTAATGAATGTAAAACATTGTGTAATCACTTCAGTAAATAGAGATGAACTTAAAGACAAAGGTTCAGAAGTTTGGGCAGCTACCATAAGGGAAGTGAAAAAACAAAGTCCAAGTACCACTATTGAAGTCCTCATTCCAGATTTTAAATCAGATTGGGATGCACTCCAAAGAGTTATTGATGAAGGGCCGGACGTTATTTCACATAATATGGAAACGGTGAAAAGTCTTTATAGAAAGGTTAGACCTCAAGCTAAATATGAACGCAGTCTTGAACAACTTTTGCGAACAAAAGAAGCAGGTGCCCGAACAAAATCCGGATTTATGGTAGGATTAGGTGAAACGGATGAAGAAATTGAAGAATTAATGAATGATTTGCATAAAGCCAAATTAGATGTATTAACCATTGGTCAGTATTTGCAACCTACACGGTTACATATTGAAATAGCAGATTTTATTACTCCTGAAAAATTTAATATTTATAAAGATTTAGGATATAAAATAGGATTTGATTATGTGGAATCTGGTGCTTTGGTACGCTCATCTTATCATTCAGAAAAACATATAGGCAGAAAGTAATTTAACACTAGTTTAGTGTTTCAAATTTTTTGAATCTTTCATTCCAAAGGTATATTTTATTGGCATTTTTTAATTGCAAAATATTATAACTGGCGCTAGAATCAATGGGATTAACAATAAGTAATCTACTATTTCTTTTAAACTTATAGCCAGAGCGAATACCATTAGGTTTATCGGTATAAAATGCACCTAAGTTCTCTGCACTTGGTGCATGATAAATGGAGCCATTTTTTACATCCACTACAATGGCTTCTAAGTACCTTTCACCTTCTTTACCCAACCACAATAAGGAATAGTGCCCGGCAAAGTTTATCCCTTTTCGCTTGTATTGATCTAGGAATATTTTCTTATTGGCTAAAGCAAATACATCTGTTTTAAAATTAATTGGAGCAGGCACTAATTTTTGCTTCAACACCGGATAATCATAAAAACGATAATCACTAGAGCAATATTGAGTAATTTTAATTTTTTTAAAGGCATTTGAATCGCCACTGATACTTAAATTTCCAACTTTATAAATGGTATCTCCCTTAAGTTTTAGTGAATCACTTTCTTGAAATGAAAAAGCAGTATTCTTTAACGACTGTTCAATCATAAAAAAATTGAAACAGAAAATCCAAAAACTAAAAATAAAAATAATTTTAGAGAAAATCATTTCATCAGTGCATTAGTATAAATTTCTTCCCAACTTTTCATCACCTCAGAGGCAACAAATTTGTTCTTATGCTCAAATTCAAAAATACCATAATTTTTAAAGCAATATTGTATCGCATCAATAATTTCTTCAACACTATCAGTTTTTTTTACAGGAACTCCAAATTGATCGTCCTTGATAAAATGGCTAATACCGGCTTGCTCAGAATAGATAATTGGTCGCTCTCGCAAAATTGCTTCAATATAGGCAATACCAAAAGTTTCTAAATGTGACAACAATATCAAGGCATCATGAGCATCAATGACATCTTTCATTGAATTATTAGAAATACTGTGGTAATAATTAATCGGACAGGTACTCTTATTTATAAATAACTTGATTTCTTGGAAGAGTTTTTGATCATAAACATCCCCATAAATATCTATCGACAATGGTAAAGTATTATGTAACTTGTCAACAGCTTTAAGAATATTTAAAATATTCTTTCTTTGTTCTATATTTGCAATTAAAAGTAATTTGAAGGGTGTATGAGGTATCCGAGGACTACACTCTAATGCCCAATGATCATCTTTAAAATTAGGTATAAATTTTACCTGTTCTTTGGAAATATTTATACTTTTATGTAATAATTCCTTGCTTATTTCTTTGTAATAGTAATCAGATAAAAGAGCTACAGTTTTTGCATGTGTAAAGGTGTAATTTAACATGCGTTTGTTATAAGTAAACCTAATTGCTTTTAAACAAGAGCCTCGAAGCGTAATGATAAAGGGTAAGCCTGTTTCTTTAATAAAATTAAAAAGCAAAGGTACTCCGGGGAAAAAATTATGAAAATGAATTAAATCAAATTCTTTATCGAGAATAAATTTTTTAATTTTGGAAGAACTAAGAAATTGTAAATACTTGATGCCAACTGGAGGATGAATTAAATAGTAATTAAAAGCATCTTCTTGATATCTTTTTCCGCTTGTATTTTCTTCAAATGAATTGCTTAAATGCAAAACATATTGTTCTGCATCATTAAATCTTTTTTGTATTGCATTTACCAGTTCTTCTACTGCTACACCATTTAGAGGTTTTGCCTTTGAAGGGAACATGAAGGTAACATGCAATATTTTCATTAAAGCTTATACGCGTCAATAATTAAAGAAGTAAATGCAGGTAATACGATATCTTTACCATCCTTTTTGGCAGTATAAAGGAATCCTTTACTTTTGCTTCTTCTAATATACCCATTTTCATAAGTATATTCCTTAGAATGAAACACGCCATCATAAGTAAAATATTCTAGCAATTCCACTCTGAAACCATGTCTTTCTATTACTTTGCATAAACTTCCATGATCCCAAAATATTTTATGATCATCAGATATTATACCAGGCTTACTCCACTCCACATAATCCATGTCAGTGTTAAATGCATCAGGCACTGCTATGCGGTAAGTGCCGCCCGGTTTTAAATATCGAGAACATAGCGCCAAAGAATCTTCAACTTGCTTATAGGTGATATGTTCCAATACATGCTCAGATAAAAATTTATCCGCTAATTTATTCCCAAAAAAATACTCCCAATGGGCAGCACTTGTAATGTCAAAAAATGGATAATCAGTAGCAATCCATCCTTCATATGAATCTGCTCCGGCACCAAGAATAACATTCAATGGTTGATTAGTTTGAATTTGTGTTCTTAATTTCCCTCTAACATCTTTTATTTTATAAAAATAAAAGTCCCAAACTTTTTGATAAAGCCAAGTTCCGGGAGGTAAAATAGAATGATACCATTTAGCCATAGTTTCTTTGATGTAAACCACAAAGATATATTTATTAATGACAAAAATCATCCTTCGATTAAAAGGAAATTCTTAGTTTTACCGCAAATTTCAAATCATGAGTGATAATAAATATGCCATTGTTGGAGCTGGTTTGGTGGGCTCCCTCCTTTCAGTTATTTTAGCAAAAAAAGGATACTCTACTGAAGTTTGGGAACGACGTTCAGACATGCGAAAAGCTGGTTTTCAAGGGGGTAGGTCAATAAACTTAGCCTTATCTAACCGCGGTCTACGTGCTCTTGAGCTGATTGGTTTGGGTGAAAAAGTAATGGAATTATGCATCCCAATGTATGGACGTGAAGTTCATGATGAAAATGGGGATACGCGATTTATGCAATATGGGAAGGATGGTGAAGCTATTAATTCCATTTCAAGGGGTGGATTGAATGAGCTTTTATTGACAGAAGCAGATAAATACGATAATATTAAGTTACATTTTGACCAACGTTGTGAAGATATTAATTTCCACACCAATGAAATTAGTTTTTTGGATCAGAATGAACATTTGGAAAAGAAAAAATATAATATAATTTTTGGAACAGATGGCGCCTTTTCCGCAGTTCGCCAAGCTATGATCAAATCCGATAGATTTGATTTTGAATTTCGTCAAAATTATCTTGCACATTCGTATAAAGAACTAAGCATCCCCCCTACGGCTGAAGGTGGATGGAAAATAAACAAAAACGCACTCCATATCTGGCCGCGTAAGAGTTTTATGCTCATAGCTTTACCAAATTTAGACGGCTCCTTTACCTGCACCTTATTTCTAGCCTACCATGGAGAAGTGTCCTTTGATAAGCTTAAAACCAAGGAAGCTGTGCTGGCATTTTTCAAAACCTATTTTCCAGATGTTGTTCCATTAATGCCAAATTTGGCGGATGAATTCTTTGAAAATCCAACACCTGCCCTGGCTACCATAAAGCTTGGTCCGTGGTTTATTCCAAATAAATGTGCATTGGTTGGGGATGCAGCGCATCCAATTGTTCCTTTTTACGGACAAGGAATGAATGCTGGATTTGAAGATTGTACTTATCTAAATATGCTCATCAATGAACATGGAGAAAATTGGGAACATATCTTTCCGGAATATTACAAACTTAGAAAACCCAATGGTGATGCAGTTGGTGATTTAGCATTGATGAATTTTATAGAAATGCGTGACTTGGTTGCTGACCCGGTGTTTATTCTTAAAAATAAAATTGACAAGAAATTGGCACAACTATTCCCTGATCAATGGGTAACACAATATGCTATGGTTACCTTCAGTGATACTCCATATTCAGAAGCTATGCGCCTTGGATTAGAACATCAGGACATTTTGCAAAAAATTGTGACTGCTGAGAAAGATATTGAAAAGCAGTTGGAATCAGATGCTTTAAAAACCATTCTTAGTAAATATATCTTGTAATTTAATCTTCCAAGGTACTGACATCTCCAATATCAGTGCCTAATTCTTTTGCTTTAAGTACCCTACGCATTATTTTACCGGAGCGTGTTTTGGGTAGTGAATTTACAATTTCTATTTCATCAGGCACTCCAATAGCACCTAGTTCATTTCTTACATGATGTTTTATCGTTTGAATAAGATTTTCTGAAGACATTACGCCTTGTCTAAGGATAATAAAAGCCTTAATACTTTGTCCTTTTACCTCATGAGGTTTACCTATCACGGCAGCTTCAGCAACACTGTTAGAAGAAACCAATGCACTTTCCACTTCTGCAGTACCAATTCTATGTCCCGATACATTCAGAACATCATCAGCCCTTCCTAAAATCATTATAAATCCATCTTCATCTTTAGTTGCCAAATCACCGGCAAAATAAAATCCCGGCATTTCATTCCAATATTTTTCAAATCGCTCAGGTTCGCCATAGCAGGTTCTCAATGCTGATGGCCATGGCTTTTTTATTACCAATAAACCTACTGTATTAGGCCCTAAACTTTCACCTTGCTTATTGACAACATCCAATTCAATACCAAAGAAAGGCCTGCCTGCTTTACCCGGCTTTTGTTTGCATGCAGGTAAAGACAATACCATATGTCCACCGGTTTCAGTTTGCCACCAAGTATCTATTATAGCACATTTTTCACGACCAATATATTTGTAATACCAAAGCCATGCTTCAGGATTTATTGGTTCGCCAACACTTCCTAGAATTTTTAATGAGGATAAATCATATTGATTTGGCCATTTTTCACCCATTTTCATAAATAACCTCACTGCAGTAGGTGCTGTATAAAATTTTGTCACCCTATATTTTTCAATTAAGCTCCACCAAATACCCGGATCCGGAAAATCAGGGGCGCCCTCAAAAATTACCGATGTTAGGCCATTAGAAAGCGGGCCATAAACAATATAGGAATGTCCTGTTACCCATCCGGTATCTGCCGTACACCAAAAAATATCATCAGGTTTTAAATCGAAGGCAATTTTGGTGGTATAATGCGTATAAACATTGTACCCTCCTACTGTATGTAATACCCCTTTTGGTTTCCCTGTGGTACCTGAGGTATATAATATATAAAGAGGCGTTTCAGCCTCCATGGGCTCAGCCTCCAAATGGGTGGATTGATGATAAATAAAATCATAATAATCTACCTCCTTTTCTACTAATTCAAATTTTTGTTCACGTTGGTGAATAATAATTTTTTCCACATAAACCAATCCATCCACTGCTTCGTCTACTACAGATTTTAAGGGTAATATTTTCCCTCTTCTTTTAGTATAAGCGGAACATACTACTACCTTGGATTGGGCATCTTCAATTCTTAATCTTAAAGCGGCAGCACTAAAACCCGCATAAACAACAGAGTGAATTGCACCTATTCTTGCACATGCCAAAATTGCTACTATTTGTTCAATTGTAAGTGGCATATAAATGGTAACGCGGTCACCTTTTACTACGCCCATACCTTTCAATGCATTGGCAAAACGATTAACTTTTTCCAATAATTCTAAATAAGAAATTCGCTCTTCTTTTCCTTCTTCATTAGTGTAAATATAGGCTGTAGTATTGGCTTTCCCATTTTCTACATGTCTATCTAAACAATTATAGGTAATATTCAAAAGGCCGCCGGAAAACCACTTATATTGAGGATAATTCCATTCCAAAACCTTATCCCATTTTTTAAACCAATGGATCTCTTCTGTAGCTATTTTTGACCAAAATTCTTCAGGATTCGCAATGGATTCTTGATAAAGCTTTTCATAATTTACTGCATTAATATGCGCATGTTCTGCTATGCTTGCGGGAGCTTCAAATTCTAAATTAGATTGGGATAATACTTCGCTTTCGTTTGCCATATAGATTTTGTTGATTGCAAAATTCAAAGATATAGAAAAATAAAGGGCTTAAATATGCAGGTGCCTATAAATTTTTATTGGTTTAAACAACTTTATTGAAAGAGATAAATGCATGTTTAAATAAAATAAAATTACACATTTAATTTTGGCTCTAGCTACTTAATTCCTTTACTTTCTTCATAAAATCCGAAAGAAAACTATCGGCATAAATACCAAAAGCATCTATAACGGTACCCTTCAAACCATCAGCAGTTTCCACTACATAAATAATGGCAGAATTATCGGGGTCAGAATCACCTTCGAACCTAAAATGCTCTACGATTTTTATTTCTGTGGCTTCATAATAGCGGTGAGAATTATTTAGTGCGAATAATCCGGCACTTTTTATTTGAAATTCAGTGGTAAACCCTTTTTCTTTCCATAAGGATAAACATTCCAAAACAGGATCAGTTAATTTCATGTGAGTAATATTAATTATTACCAAAGATACAAAAAAAGGATTTTAAAAAAGTAAATAAATCAATCCGAAAGAGGATAGTGACATAATGATAAGCGTTAGGAACCCCATAAAATTAGCATAGCGTTTGTTGGTAAATTCTCCCATAATACTTTTATTGTTGCAGATATGTAAAATAATTGCAATTAAGACCGGCGCAGTCAATCCATATAAAACGGCAGAATAAATTAATGCCTGAACAGGAGATATACCAAAATAGTTTAATGACAAACCAATAATCAATGAAATAGAAAGTACAATATAAAACCAAGGAGCCTCTGAAAATTTTTTATCGAGGCCACCAATCCAACCGAATGTTTCTGAGAAAATATAAGACAATGCACCGCCTAAAACCGGAATGGCCAATAAACCTGTTCCAATAATTCCAATGGCAAACAAAATGTAAGTAAAATTACCTGCAAGTGGTTTTAATGCTAATGCTGCTTGCTCCACAGTATCAATTTTAAAAATACCAGCTTTAAAAAGCACATCACCGGTAGTCAAAATAATAAAAAACATAACGATATTGGAAAATAACATCCCAATATCTACATCTTTTTTCATATTTTTAAGGATAAATTTATTTACGATTAACTGTTGCTTTTTCTGGGCTACATCCTCGACTTCCATATTGGCTTGCCAAAAAAATAAATAAGGGGAAATTGTAGTTCCAAGAATACCAACCAAAATTTCAAAATATAATTTATTGAAATGGAATTCAGGAATAAAGGTACATTTTATAACTTCTAACCAGTTAATGTGTACCATAAATGGAACAATAATGTATAATAATAATGACAAACACAACCATTTTAAAGCTGCAGCGAGCTTACGATATGGAAATCTAACAATGAAAAAGATTAACATCAATGTAAAAAAAATGCAAAATAATTCAGCCCTTATTTGTGGAAATAATAAATGAGCAACAGCTCCCATTCCTTGAATATCTGCACCAATATTTAAAGTTATAGCAGGAAAACTAAACAAAATCATAACATATAAAAGGCTTTTCGAATAATGCCTTTTTATGGTACCGGTTAGACCTTCTCCAGTCACTATTCCAATACGAGCACACATTTCCTGAATTGCAGCCATCAATGGAAAAGTAAGTAATGCTGTCCATAAAGTTGAAAACCCAAATGCTGCCCCTGCTTGCGAATAAGTTGCAATACCGGAAGGATCATCGTCGCTTGCACCGGTAATCAAACCGGGGCCTAAATTTTTCCAGTACGTATAAAGTTTATTGCTAATTGATTTATGATTTATCAATATTTATTTTTTAACCGAGTGCTTCCAATATAATACTACAAGCATATTTTATTTCCTCAAAGGTAATTAATAAAGGCGGTGCTATTCTTACACAGGTACTATTAAATAAAAACCAATCCATGATTAAACCTTTATCTAAACAATAACTAATTACTTTTTGTACTGCATTAAAATCTTCTAATTCCAAAGCACCCAATAAACCTTCACTATGAAAAGCTTTAATTTTAGGTGATATTAATAAATCTCTAAATAATTTTTCCTTTTGAGGAATCTCTTGAATAATATTATCATCAATTAAGGTTTTAAGTGCTGCATGACCGGCAGCACAAGAAACCGGATGGCCCCCAAAAGTGGTAATATGTCCTAAAACGGGATCAAAACTCAATTTATCCATATGGTGTTTAGAAGAAATAAAAGCCCCTAAAGGCATTCCCCCACCAAATGCTTTTCCAAGCAAAAGAATATCAGGATAAATACCGTATTTTTCAAATGCCCATAAAGTTCCTGTTCGCCCCATTCCTGTTTGGATTTCATCAAAGACTAAAAGAGCACCGCATTCATTGCATCTTTTACGCAATTCTAAAAGAAATTTTGGATCAATGCATCGGACACCTGATTCTACTTGTACTAAATCTATAAAAACTGCTGCAGTTTTTTCATTAATTTGAGTTAATGCCGTCAAATCATTATAGGGAAGTTGAATACAATCGGGCAATAATGGCCTAAATGCACTTTTTAACCATTCTCCTCCTGCTAAACTAAGAGCGCCTTGAGTACTTCCATGGTATGCATTCTCAAAACTAATAAAGCCATGTCTTCCACTGACCCGTTTTGCGAGCTTCATGGCTCCTTCCGTAGCCTCAGCACCTGAATTAGTAAAATAAACGGAATTTAATTGTTCCGGCAAATGCTCTATTAATAAGGATGCTAATGCATTCTGTGAACTTTGTATATATTCCCCATACACCATTAAATGTAAATGAGTATCCGCCTGCTTTTTGATGGCTGAAATAATAGCAGGATGACCATGCCCCAATGCACTTACACTTATTCCTGATATTAGATCTAAATATTTTTTTCCATTGGTATCAAACAAATAGCATCCCTGTGCATGAGCAATTTCTAATCCCAAAGGAATAGTTGATGTTTGTGCAACATGTTGGAGGAAAAAAGCTCTCTGTGTCAGCATTAAAATTTATAAAATTGAATGACAAATATACGTTCTATTAGGATTAGTAACATGTAATTACAATAATTAATCCGTTCAAAAATCAATTTAAGTTTGAAATAATTATAAAATTTGACAATATCTTTGTACAATGTCTAAGGTTAAAACAAGCAGCTTAATAATTTTATGTTTAGCCATATTATCAATTATGGTTTGCTGGTTATACGGTTTGCCGGGCTTATGCCTAGGCCTATGGTCACTTGTTAAAAGCATCAAATTATCAAAAGAAAAAAATCCAGCAGGTAAAGTTGGAAAAATACTTAAAAATGCAAAAAAAATGGCCATTGCAGGTAGCTTTCTTTCTTTACTATTTTGTATTTATTATTTCTTAGTAATTATTAATGGGAGCTTTATCCGATTTTAATTTTATATAACCAAAATCCACTCAAAGGGCTTAAATTTGTTTTCCCATTTCCATATTCTAGGACTAAGCTATTAATTATTAACCTACTACATAAATTACAAAAATGAATCCTGAAGATAGAGCCAAAAAACGAGCAGAAAAATTAAGTGATTTTAATCCAAATGAAAATGGCTTACACGACCATGGGATTTTTGGTTTACCCTTTACTCCGGAGGAATCAGAAATAGTATTGGTTCCGGTCCCTTGGGAGGTAACGGTTTCATACAATGCCGGTACCGCAAAAGGACCTCAAGATATACTTTATGCATCACTGCAAATAGATCTATTTGATGAATTAAACCCTGGTGCTTGGCGCCATGGTATTGCTATGGAAGAAATTCCTTCCGAATGGGACGAATTAAGTACTAAACTACGTGAAGATGTAGAGTTTTATTTGGATTCACTTACCTCAGGAATTGAGTTTCATGATAATATGGGCATCACGGGCAGAGTAAACCGCGCTTGTGAAAAACTAAACACTTACATAAAAGCACAAACATCAAAATTATTAGATGAAGGTAAGATTGTAGGATTAGTTGGTGGTGACCATAGTACCCCGCTTGGGTATTTGCAAGCTTTGGCAGAACGCCATAGTTCTTTTGGAATTTTACAAATAGATGCGCATGCTGATTTAAGAGATTCATATGAAGGATTTACTTATTCTCATGCTTCCATTTTTTATAATGCCTTACAAATACCTCAAATTAAAAAACTTTTACAATTAGGAATACGCGATTTCAGTGAGGCCGAATATGAGTTATCACAAAGTACTTCCGGAATTTCAATTTTAATTACTGATTACGAAATAAAAAAGAAAACTTTCAGAGGTATTTCCTGGCATGACCAATGTATGGAATACCTATCGCACCTGCCAGATAAGGTATATATCTCCTTTGATGTAGACGGCTTAGATCCATCTTTGGGTCCGAGTACAGGTACACCGGTACCGGGTGGATTTAAATTAGAAGAAGTAATATACCTATTTGAATTATTAGTAGATAGCGGTCGTCAAATAATAGGATTTGATTTATGTGAAGTTGCTGTTGATTATAATGATTGGGATTCCAATGTAGGTAGCAGAATTTTATATAAACTTTGCATGCTTGCCGCTCGAAGTAAATTTGGCAAAAATTAATATCGTGAAAGTTGAGCCTTTAAGAGAAGTAAATGTAACTCGTTATGTAACTCCACTAAGAGAAGGTGGTTCACTTCCTGCTATTGCTGAGGCTGATGACGGATTTTTATATGTTATTAAATTTAGAGGTGCCGGGCAAGGAAGTAAAGCATTAATTGCTGAATTAATAGGTGGTGAATTAGCACGAGTTCTTGGATTAAAAATGCCTGAATTAGTTTTTGCAAACTTAGATGAAGCATTTGGCAGGACTGAACCGGATGAAGAAATACAAGATCTGCTTCGAGCAAGTAAAGGTCTTAACCTTGGTTTGCATTATTTATCGGGCGCTATTACTTTTGATCCTACAGTTCGAACTATATCATCGCTGTTAGCATCACAAATTGTTTGGCTGGATAGTTTAATATTAAATGTGGATCGAACAGTGAGAAACACGAATATGCTTCTATGGTATAAAGAACTTTGGCTTATAGACCATGGAGGAGCATTATATTTTCATCACCAATGGAATAATTGGGAACAAAAAGCAACAGATGGATTTAAACAAATTAAGGATCATGTATTGCTGCCACAAGCTTCAGAAATCCAAAATGTAAATGAACATTTTAAAAAAATTCTGACCAAGGAAATCATCCATAAAATCGTAAATATGGTACCCGATTCATGGTTGGCATCAGATACCTATTTTGATAGCATAGAAGCACAAAAAGATGCTTACTGTCAATTTTTAGAACGAAGAATAGCACATTCAGATATTATTGTAAAGGAGGTTGAAAATGCAAGAACAACACTTATTTGAATATGCAGTAATCCGTATCGTTCCTAAAGTGGAGCGTGAAGAATTCCTTAATATTGGAGTGATATTATATTGCCGTGACCAAAACTTTCTACACGCCAAATACCATTTAGATACAGCAAAGTTAAAAGCCTTATCAACCGAATTAGATATTGCGGAAATTGAAGATTATTTGCGTTCCATTTGTAGCATAAGTGAAGGAACAACCAATTCTGGGCCCATTGGCTCCTTGCCTATGGCAGATCGTTACCGTTGGCTCACTGCTACACGCAGTACCATAGTCCAATGCTCCAAAACACATCCGGGATTATGTAAAAATTCTGAAGTAATGCTAGAGCAATTATTTCAGAAATTAGTATTATAGTTATTCACCATTCTCCAAATAATTTCGCAGCCCTATATTGATAATATATTTCCATGCATCTTCAAAGTTTTCGCGCTTTAATGCAGGATGATTAGCGGGAAACGAATCTAATCCTTGGTGCAAAAATTGAATAAGCGTAAAATGACCTTCCGGCATTAAATTAAAACTTACCTCCGAATATCCCGGAATACCTTCATAACACCAATTAAAGGACAATTTGTGATTGGGTATTGCCTCCATTACCATACAATGATGAATATACAATGAATTTTCATCCGGTCCAGCTGAGAAAGTAAATTCAAAACCGGGCACCGGACTAAATTCATCCAACAGAAAAAACCAATGTTTCATTGCATGACTATCAGTTAAGGCATTCCATACTTTAGAAACCCTTGCTTTTATTTTAAATTCCAAAAGTAATGGATTACTTAAAATCACACTGCCATTCTTTTATGATGAAAATAATAGGAGGCAAAAAGTGGAGCCAACCATATTAGAATCATTAATGATTGATAAAAAGGAGCCATTCCTGAGGCAACCATCGAATAAGCTGCTCCTATTAAATCAAATACTAATCCCGCATAAGCCCATTCTTTTAATTTATTAAAGCCGGGAATTAGAATTACTATAACACCAATAAATTTGGCAACTCCTAAAAAAGGAATAATATAAACTGGATAGCCTAATTGTGCATTTACAATTTTTATGGCGTCTGCCGTATTTAAAATATCCGGTATTGATGAAAGTAGTATTAATACAGCCATGATTCCGGTTGCAATCCAATAATAAAGTGGAAAACTCGGTCAAATTGACCACCGTCCACCGGACGAAACTGACCACCTGATGCCGGTCTAAATTGACCACCCCGCACCGGATCAAATTGACCACCTGCGGACGAGATTTTAGTTCATGCTGTGTAGGAACCATTTTAG
>CAIKRV010000078.1 GCA_903829945.1 uncultured bacterium
AAATGCTTTAGAAGATCTTAAAAGTACCTTCTTGAGAAAATCCATTCAAGATTTGGGGTCGGCACCCAAAATGATGGAAAAAGCTTATTATATTCATTATTCACAAAATGATACTGGTTTTATTTTTACCTCTGAGAAGCATAAAAGGAGTGCATCATTTTATTTGGTTCCTGACCTAGGGCTAGTATTGGTTGGGAATAAACTGAGCCCAACCATAAATGTGGATATTTGTGCAAATTTCTTTGATAAATACGGATATTTAGAGGGTCAATTAGGTTTTAATTTTCTGTCATTTTATTTTGAGGACATTATTAATGGTGTAATTACAAATTATAATACTGGAGGATTAATCAATATTTTTTTGATGGCTAATAATAATCCCAAGCATTATTTTTTATCAGGCATGGAAGGAGGTGTTTTTCTGATGCGGGATGAAAATGGCAAATTAATTTTTAATGGATTTGATTTTGGTTTCCGAATCAAAACACGAATGGTTTCAACTTCATTAGACTTCGCAGCTAAATCTTTGGTGGATAAAAAGGGTATTATCCTATTAAGTCTTCGTTTGCCTTTCGAACAATTATTTTATCCGCACAATTAAAATTTAAATGTTAGATAATCAGCGAATTAGTAAATCTAATATATCTTTTATAATTATTCTATTTATCTAAGTTATTGATTATTAATCTTCATATCTTTGATATCAAAATTTTAAGATATGAAAAACATCGTTTATTTTATTGCACTATTTTTCCCGATACTTGGATTTAATCAAAGTATTATTAACGGGAATTTTGAATCTTGGTCAAGTACTTCTTATGATGTATTAGGCAATACATTTTCAACTAATCCTGAATCCATTCAGCGATGTGCGAAACTTTCAGTTTCCAAATCAACAGATGCTCATGGCGGGAATTATGCTATGTTGATACAAACAGTCAGCAATTCCACCGATACCGTAGGAGGAGGTTTTGTAAATGGCAATCCAAATGGTGCCAATATAACCGGAGGTACTCCTTATAGTGGCCAGGTATTGGATGTAACCGGATATTATAAATACAGCACGCCGGGTAATGATTCCGGTGGAGTTTTAATTTCATTTAAGAAGGGAGGTAAAGTTATTTTTTATAAACTTTATGCCTTGGCCCCCGCCTCATCCTATACTAAGTTTGATATTAAAGTAAATTTAGCTGTATCCTGTGATTCGTTTATCCTTGGTGCCGTGTCATCTTATCAAATAGTATCAAATAGTAAGAATTCTCATCCGGTTTCAGGTAGTACATTGTATTTAGATGATATCGTATTTACTGGAAGTACCACCTTACCAACTGTACCTGATGGAGATTTTGAAACTTGGAATACAGCAAATTTTGAACAGCCTGACGGCTGGTTTTTAGAAGGTAATAATTTTCAAAAATCCACCAATCATTACAAGGGAAGTTATTCAATTTTGATGTTTAATTCTACTTCTAATGCAGGCAGTAATACCATGGGGATAGACAATGGAAGTTTAAACAAACATGGAGGTTTTAAAGGCCGCCCGTTTACCAACCAAGTTGATACTTTAATAGGATATTATATGTATTATCCAAAAGGAAATGATACCGCAAGTGTAACTGTTGCTTTTTCTAAAAACGGAAAGCCTTTTTTCATGACAAGTAAAAAATTAATTGCTGCAAACAATTGGACATATTTTGAATTGCCTTTTTCCGTAGGAACAGCTCCTGATACACTTTTTATTCAAGCCAGAACCAGCAACTATCCCGGACATGATAGCACTGTTTTGTATTTAGATGAATTGCAATTAAAATCAGCACCTCTATTTACCGGCATTAAGGAAAATGTATCAAATTATACCCAGGTAAATGTTTATCCTAACCCGGCACAAGGGTCAATTAATTTTAATTTTGGGAACACCGTAATTAATAATTCTAATTTAAGAATTTACAATAGTACCGGACAAATTATCTATACCCAAATAATTAACCATCAAAACGGTAAAAATAACTACGAAATAAAAATTGCAAATTGGATTAATGGTTTGTACTTTTATGAATTAGAAACCGAGAGTGGACTTTTAAACGGGAAATTTATCAAGAACTAGATCATAAAAAAATAAGGGACTCTTACCATAAACTTAGTAGGAGTCCCTTCTTTTTTTAATAAAAATTATTTTTTCATTTTATCAGCAAAAATCTTCTTGAATTTTTCCAATTTTGGGTGGATTACAAATTGGCAATAGGAGGCCTCTTTATTATTTGCATAATAATCTTGGTGATAATCTTCTGCAGGATAAAACTTAGTAAAAGCAGTTATTTCAGTGACCACGGGTGTGCTGAAAATTTTTGAATCATCAAGATCTTTTTTGTATTTTTCTGCTAATTCTTTTTGATGCCCATCATGGTAAAAAATAACCGAACGGTATTGTGTACCCACATCTGCTCCTTGACGATTTAAAGTGGTTGGATCATGGCTACTCCAAAAAGCTTTTAATAAAAGGTCATAACTAATTTTTGTAGGATCATATATTACTTGGATTACCTCTGCATGACCCGTAGTTCCTGTACAAACATCCTTGTAGGAAGGGTTGGCAACATGGCCCCCTGAAAAACCTGAAGTAACTTTTAATACCCCTTCTAAACTGGTGAAAATTGCTTCGGCACACCAAAAACAACCTTGCCCAAAAGTAGCCGTATCTGTTTTTATATTGTTCATATTTAATGGTTTGTTAATATTTTTTTTCATTTTATCTTGTCCACATGATAGTAATGTAGTGCAGATTGCGATTCCTGTTAATATTAATTTTAAAGCTTTCATATTAGTCATATACGAAGTTAATAGTTAATTGGATTTAAGGATAATTAATTACTTTTTAAATCAGTAAAAAATATTAACTTTACAGCCTAAATGTGTAAACTACAATGGAAAACAAAAGAACTTTATTTAGATTTTTGGTTTTAGCTTTAATGATGGGCCTAAATTCTGTATTACATGCTCAATCGTATTGCCAGCCTACGAGCTATACTTATTGGAATTATTATATTTCAAGCTTTAAATTGGACACTTATACACATGTTAGCAAAGGTTCCAGCAATGGTTATGATTCAAGTACCATTAATTCTAGTAAAACACCAATAGATACACTACTACCAGGCAAAGGTTACACTGTTGTAATTAAAGTAGGGGGTGGAAATAAAATGTATATGGCTTATTGGGTGGATTGGAATAATAATGGTTCTCTAGATGATCCCGGTGAATTTATAGATTCATTAGCTACTGCTGCTACTTCTATGACTTCAACATTAAATGTACCAAAGAAACAACTTTCAGGTACTTTTAGAATCAGAGCTCGCGCATTTTATTCTCCAATAGGTCCATCTGTTGGTTCTTGTGGATCTAATTTATATAATTTAGGTGAAACCGAAGATTATGTATTCGCTGTTAAAAGTATTTCAACCAATGATGTAGGTATTACCCAAATTATATCACCGGGTGCTTCAGGTTGTGGTGATAGTACAACTAAAGTTACCGTTGTAGTAGGTAATTTTGGAACAAATGCGGTTACAAATATACCGGTAGCGATGAAAATTACGCCAAAAGGTGGAACTGCTACTACTCTTTACGATACCTTAAAAACTACCTTAAATCCTGGTCAAAAAGATACTTTCACTTTTTCGGCTACCTATAATACTTTTAGTGGAAGTCAATATTCCATGGCTGCTTATACGCAATTAGTAAAAGATACTTTTAATTATAATGACAGTGCTTATAGAATTGCAGGTGTTTTTAGTGGCGTTGAAACGCCAATTACTGTTGGAAGCTCATTATGTAAACCCGGCAAAGTAAAATTGTATAATAGTAATAGTTATTTAGGATATAATACTTTCTGGTATAATTCCAGAAATTCAAATGCTCGAATCGCTAATTCAGATACATTTTACACCCCCAAATTATATTCTACTACTACCTATTATGCTGAATTTACTACAGCATACGTTTATAATTTAGGCGAACCCGATAATTCAAAAGCCACGGGGTCTCTTAGTTATACTACGTTTACCAATGGACTCATTTTTGATGCAGTTTCAGATTTTACTTTGGATTCTGTTACAGTTTATGCAAATTCTTTAGGAAAAGTTTCAGTAAATTTATTGGATGCATCAAATAATACCCTTAAAACCGTTACGGTATCGGTGGCAAGTTCCGGCAAGCACCAATTGTATATTCATATGTTTATACCTAAAGGTACAGGATATACTTTAAATGCTGCTAATTCTACGGTGACCGGATTATATAGAAGTGCAGCAAATGCTACCGTTACCTATTTCTCATATCCATATAGTGCAAGTGGGGTAGTTGATATTACCAATTCCACAGCGGGTAATACAAGGTATTATTTCTTCTACGATTGGGTAGTAAAAGGACCGGGTTGTTATAGCAAACGTGATTCCTTTACAGTAAATATCGGTGGGCCTGTTGCCTCCTTAAAACAAGGCACACCTTTTAAAGGAACCTACGCAGCGGGTACTTTATCATCACCTGATACCGTTGGACTTTCAGATACTGTTAGATATATCATTACTCCACCGGCAGGATTAAGTAATGCTGATTATGGTACCAAATGGACCATCAGTAATGTTAGTTTTGCAGGTGTATCCGGTACTAAATGTCCTGATACAGCTTTTGTATATCCTAAGGCAACTACAAATGGTACATTTACTTTTTTCCCATCTACTGCCTACGCCAATGATACTTTCCAATTTAGTTATAAAATAAGTGTTTCAGGTTGCGATTCAACGTTAAGTAGATATATGTACGTTATTGGAAAACCCACTGCTAATTTTACCGCAACCGGGGTTTGTAGTGGTGCGGCTACTACTTTCTTAAACAAAAGTACAGGCATAGGAGGCCTTACCTATTTATGGGACTTTGGTGATGGAACCACTTCAAATCTTATAAATCCTTTGCACATTTTTAGCAATGGTGGATTACATAGTATTAAGTTAGTGGTTACCGCTGCTCATGGTACAACGGATACAATTACTAAATCTATTTTATTGTATAACCATCCTAATGCTAACTTTACATTTAAAAATACTTGTTTAGGTCAAACCACTATTTTTTCTGATTCATCTACTATATCAAGTGGAACAATTAGTAAATATTCATATGATTATGGAGACGGAAGTGCTACAGATACCTTAGCATCTACAAAGCATACCTATACGGTAGAGGATGTTTATAGTGTTACTTTATCTTTGGTAAGTGATAAGGGATGTACAAATTCAGTTGTCAAAAATGTTACTATTCATGTGGCTCCGGTGCCATCATTTGGTACAAATGTAGTTTGCCAAGGAAGCCCAACTATTTTTACTAATAATACCACTGATAAATCAGGGACAACACCTAATTATACATGGAATTTTGGCGACGGTTCAAGTAGTAACCTTAGTGCTCCAACCCATTCTTATAACGGGGGAGGGCCATTTACCGCATGGTTATATGCAACTAATACTTTCGGCTGCGAAGATTCTATCAGCGGAAGTGTTATCGTCCACGCAAAACCAAATACTAAATTTGGGGTAAGTAATACATGTGTGGAAGAAACCACAGTATTTACTGATTCAAGTTCCATCTCTGCAGGAAGCATTACAAAATATGAGTGGAATTTTGGTGATAGCACCTTTACTTATCAAAATAGTCCTTCGCATAGGTTTTTGAGTGCAGGTACTTTCAATGTTAGCTTATCACAAATTAGTGATCAAGGTTGTGTAAGTGTACTTACGAAAGCGGTAGTAATAGGATCACAACCGGATGCAAGTTTCAATTCATTTGGTACTGATAGTGGTATGAAATTTATCCCTGTCAATTCGAGCTATACTAGTTATTTATGGAATTTCGGCGATAGCAGTACCTCCACCGCCATTGCACCTTACCACAAATACAAACGGGATAGTACTTATAAAGTAAATTTACAAGTGAGCAATGGATCCGGTCCGTGCAATACTAATTCTTATACTTTAGCCGTTAGTTCCACGGGAACCGGGATCCAAAATGCATTGGCCAATGCCATCCATCTTCAAATTTATCCAAATCCATTTAGTGATTTAGTTCAGATTAGCTATAGTTTGGACCATACTTCCAAAGTAAATATGTCAATTTTTGAACCGCGTGGTGGCATAATTGCCGGAAATTTGATAAATACTATACAAGATGCAGGTTACCATCAATTGGCCATTAATGCTAATGAATACCACTTAAATGCAGGAGTATATTTTATAAAGATTCAAGTAGGCAATTCAGTAATTACTGAAAGACTTATAGTTGTAAAATAATCATTTTAGCAAGAAATAATTAGAGGTGGCCAAAAGCCACCTCTTTTTTTTCTTAAAAACTGGAAATATTAGTTAAAAACCAAGATTTCATCGCCCAAAATAATTAATTTCCTATCTGAAAACTTAAATTTTCATATCTTTGAAAAACTACTTAGGTAGTACGACTGGCAAACAAAAACAAAACGACTAAACGGTAATTATTTTATTAGCTATGAGAAATTTACGGGCTAAAATGCGCTCCTGTATTCTATGGGTGTGCCTTATTATTTCATTTTTATTTAATTCTTTTTACGCTAAAGGTAGTTTAAGTGGAACTTATACTATCGACGCTACTAAATCTGCTAGTTCAAGTAACTACAAAACATTTAGTGCTGCTGTGAGCGATTTATTATCCGGCACCCGTGCAGACGGGGGTACAGCAAATGGATCCGGGGTGAGCGGAGCAGTAGTATTTAATGTAGCAAATGGCTCTTATAACGAGCAAATTTCTTTTAATGCTATTAGTGGTGCTTCATCCACTAATAATATTACTTTTCAATCTGCCTCAGGTGATAGTTCTAAAGTAATATTAAATTATGCCAGTGCCAGCTCAAGTACCAATAACTATGTGGTGCAACTTAGTGGAGCTTCTTGGATTAATTTTAAACAAATAACTATTTGGAGAACAGGTTCTAATATTTGGGGAAATGTTATTACTGTTCAATCAAGTTCTAGTAATAATAGTTTTGTTGCTTGCCGATTATTCGGTTCAAAAACTAGTTCCATGAATACCATAACTTCGGTAGTATATTCCAGTACAGATAATGATACTAATAATTTATTTCAAGGCAATGCAATGAAATATGGTAGTTATGCTTTTTATTGGAATGGTGTAAGTACGAGCAGCTATGAAAGATCAACACAAATTCTAGGCAACCTTATTGATAGTTGCTACTATTCTGCCATATACATGAACTATGAGGATAATTTACACATTACCGGCAATACTATCACAAATGTTTATTATTCTTATGCAACCGGTGTTTATTTAAATTATTCAGTAAATGCATACCGAATTACAAAAAATAAATTGGTTATGCCCAATGGGGGAAATTATGGATTTAGCATTAATAATTCATCCGGAACAAGTACTGCACGTGCACTCATTGCAAATAATATGATTTCAATGGCAGGAAGTAATCAAATTATAGGAGGTTTATATTTTAATTGGTCATCCTACACTGATATTTATTATAATTCTATCAATCTTACCAATACAAATACATCCTCCTATGGAATGTATTTATATTCTTTCAATGCTTATTTGACTAATAATTTAGTTAATAATTGCGTAACAAATTTTGGTGGCGGATTTGCCATGTATGTTTATTATTATGACGTAAACATGATGGATTATAATAATTGGTATGCTTCAGGTACTACCTTGGGTACATGGAATGGAAATAATTATAATAATTTAGTAAGTTGGCAAAGTGCCAGTGGAAAAGATGCATATGCAATAAGTGTTAATCCATACTATAATTCCTCCACCGATTTGCATTGCAGTAGTCCGCAAATCAATGGTGCTGCCTATTCGCTAGCCGCAGTTACTGATGATATAGATGGAGATAAGAGATCTACAACGCCGGATATAGGCGCAGATGAATTTAATTTACCTCCTTTAGATGCAGGGGTTACCGGTCTTACCAATCCTAATGGAGGATATTGTGCAGGCACAAATAATATTAAAATTAACCTCACCAATTTTGGTAGTAATACATTGAGTTCTGCAAAAATTAATTGGTCTGTTAACGGTACTTTACAAACTGCTTATTCATGGACTGGAACTTTGTCTTCCGGAGGCATTGCCAATGTTACTATAGGTACCTATTCTTTTGCTGCCAGTACGAGTTACAATATAAAGGTTTGGTCTTCCAATCCAAATGCCGGTATTGATGGTAATGCAGCCAATGATACCACCAATATAGTTAATATGAAGCAAGGTTTAAGCGGTACTTATACAATTGGAGGTACTACTCCGGATTATGCTTCTTTTGGTGCAGCTGCTTTTGTTTTAAATAATTCAGGTATCTGTGGTGCAGTCACTTTCAATGTTCGTGACGGGTCTTACAATGAACAATTAATGTTTCTTCAAATTCCAAATGCTTCTGCAACTAATACAGTAACATTTCAGAGCCAGAGTGGAGACAGTTCTAAGGTTATTTTATATTATGCATCAGGTGGTTCAATGAATAATAATTTTACGGTACAACTAAACGGTACAGATTATTTGAATTTTAAACAGATCACTATCCAGAGGAATGGAAATATTTCTAATTTTTATGGTCGGGTTCTTGATTTTAGAGGAGGTGCTTGCAGTAATACTATAAAAGGATGTCGAATACTAGGGTTGAAATCACCCTATTATTACTATAACCAAGATTTAATTTATTCCGGCCAGGATAATGATTCTGCAAACCAATTTATCGGTAACTATTTAGTAAATGGTACTTATGGCTTTAACTGGAATGGTTCCAGTTCTTCTTCAAAAGAAAAAAATACAGTAGTAATGAATAATGTTATTGATAGTACTTTAGGGTATGGCAATCAATTTTATTATCAAGATGGATTATTTATTAAAAATAATAAAATCAGAAATTTATCTACCGGTAGTACTTCATGGGCTGCCTATGGTTTGAACCTAAATTATTGTGATAATATAAAAGGAATCCTTAAAAATAATATTTATATCTTGGGAGCAAGCTATAATAGCTACGGTATTCAAATTTCAAATTGCACCAATACCAGTACTTCTCCTGCACTTTTTGCAAATAATATGATAAGTGTGGATGGTGCCGCTCAGTATGGGACCTATGGTATTTATGAAAATGGTTCATCCTATCACAATTTTTATTTTAACAGTGTATTAATACCTAATGCTGCAAGTACTTCTTATGCATTTTATTTGAATGATTTTTCGGGATCTCAAAACATTGTAAATAATTGTTTTATTAATAAAGGAGGTGGACAAGCACTTTGGATTTATGGATATTATGTCAATACCATGAATTATAATGACATTTATGCTGGTACTGCTCAAATTGGTTATTGGAGCGGAACTACCTATTCCACTTTTGCAAATTGGAAAACCGGTACGAGTAAGGATGCCAATTCTATTTCAGTTGATCCATACTTTGCATCAAATACCAATTTGCACGTTTCAAATGTTAGCTTAGATAAAAAAGCTACTCCAATTTCCGGAATTACCGATGATATAGATGGTGACTTGCGCAATGCAACCAAACCTGATATAGGCGCCGATGAGTTTAAACCATTTAAAACAGATGCCGGAATTGTATCAGTTGATAGTCCTTTTGGAGGTTATTGTGTAGGTGCGCATAATGTAAAAGCTAGTATTATGAATTACGGTTCAGATACTTTGAAATCAGTGACTGTAAGTTGGAGTGTAAAAGGCACTGCTCAGACGCCATATTCATGGACAGGCACTTTACTCCCGGGAGGGCAACAATCACTAAACTTAGGCTTATTTACCTTCAGCACAGGCAGTACTTATACTATCAAAGTTTGGACCACCAAGCCGAATGGAGGTCTGGATAGTAATGCATTAAATGATACGAATCAGCGATTTAATTTGCAACAAGGATTAAATGGCACCTATACTATTGGAGGCACTTCCCCCGATTATGTAAATTTTTCATTAGCAAGTACTGATTTAATGAATCGTGGAGTATGCGGAGCAGTTTTATTTAATGTTCGCGATGGATCATACAATGAACAAGTTTATATTAAAACGATTCCTAATGCTTCGTCTACTTATACTGTCACTTTTCAATCACAAAGTTTAGATAGTTCTAAAGTGAATTTGAACTTTAATTCAGGTACCTGGCCTAATAATTATACCTTGCAATTAATTGGAGCAAGCTATATTACATTTAATAAATTAACAATTTCCAGAACAGGTACAAATTTTTATGGAACAGTTGTAGAATTTAAAGGCGGTTCCTCCAATAATAGGTTTTTAAATTGTCAAATTTTTGGTGTCAGAAGTACTAATAATACCAATTACAATAGTTTATTTTATTCTGCGAGTGATTTAGATTCCGGCAATTGGTTTAAAAATAATTATTTAAGAAATGGTAGTTATGGTTTTTATTATTACGGAATTTCTAGTTCCAGTTTGGAAATTGGTACAGTAATAGATCATAACTTAATTGACAGTTGCTACAATGCAGGAATTACCTTAGCATATCAAGATAATGTAAAAATTACCAATAATATAGTTCGCAACTTAACATTTACAAATCCGGGTGGATCCAGTACTTACGGTTTACAAATGAATTATTGTAATAATGCACTTACCATTACCGGGAACAAAATTTATTTGCCTTATGATGGCTATGGCATGTATATTTATTACTGTGTCGGTACCGCCAGTGCACAAGGTTATATAAATAATAATTTTGTAACTGTAGGTGGAAATACATCGGCATCTTATTGTATATATTCTCAGTATTCCAATTACCATAATTATTCTTTCAATAATTTATTGATGACTAATAATTATCAACTGTCTTGTGCAGTAAATCATTACGGATACAGTATTATGTATATATGTAATTTTTCAAATAATAATATTGTCAATACCGGTGGTGGATTTGCAATGTACGTGGGTAATAGCTCCGGTATAGGCACAATGTATAATAATAATTATTATGTTACCGGAAGGTATTTGGGTTATTGGAGTGGATCTAATGCCGGCACTTTAGCTGCATGGAAATCTATTTCAGGTCATGATACAGCTGCCATCAATGTAAATCCGTATTACTATAATTCTACTACAGATTTGCATGTTTTTAATCCATTATTAAATGCCGCCGCAAAATATAATCCCGGAATAAAGTTGGATATAGATAAGCAAACAAGAAATACTTCAACGCCTGATATAGGAGCCGATGAATTTACACCTGCAAATAATGATGCAGGAATTAGCGCCTTGGTAAATCCTTATGGTAATTTCTGTCCGGCAAATACTAGTGTAGTGGCAACTTTAGTAAACTTTGGGACCAATACGCTCACCAGTGCAACCATTAATTGGATAGTAAATGGAGTAAGCCAGACATCCTATAGTTGGACAGGTTCTTTAAGTCCGGGTTCCTCCACTAACATTACTATAGGGACTTATGCCTGGTCTAGTGCTACAGTTTATAATGTGAAAGTGTATCCAACTTCACCTAATGGTGCAATAGATGGAAATAATTTAAATGATACTACCTATTATCAAAACTTATATTGTGGATTAAATGGAACTTATACCATTGGTGGTACATCACCTGATTATTCCACTTTTACGGCTGCTGCCAATGATTTAAATTTAAAGGGCCTTTGCGGCAATGTTACCTTTAATGTACGAGATGGTTCTTACAATGAACAAATAGCATTAAATCAATATCCGAATGCTAATATTTATTCAACCTTATTTCAATCTCAAAGCTTAGATAGTACTAAAGTAAATTTATTTTATCCTTCTAATAATACCTTTAATTATTTGAATTATACAGTAATGTTGAATGGTGCAGATAATATTACTTTCCAAAAAATGACTATATCACGTACGGGCACCAATATATATGGTCGTGTTATTCAAATTCAAAGAGGCGCCAATAGAAATAGATTTTACTCTAATATTATTCAGGGCGTAAGGGTACAAAATACTAATCCAATTGAATTGATGTATTCTTCCTCAGATAGAGATACCGGTTATATAATCAGTAATAATGCATTTAGAAATGGTTCTTATGCTATCTATTTGTACGGTTTAAATAATAATATTACTGAACATGGACTAATTATCCAGAATAATATTTTTGATAGTAATTATTATGCCGGCATAAATGTTTATTATCAAGATTCAGTATTTATTAACGGGAATAAAATAAATAACATTTTAAGTAGTACCGGTTACGGTATAAATGCTTATTATGTAAATTCAGTATTAGATATCAGTAAAAATAAAATATATATGCCAAATGGCGGTTATGGTATTTATATATATTTCTGGAACCAAAATAATACTGCCCCGTATGGAAGAATAAATAATAACTTTATAGCAGTAGGAGGAAATAGCGGGGTAGGTTATGGATTATACACCTATTGGTCCTATAATTTAAATGTATACTTCAATAATATTAATGTATATAATACAGCTTCTCAAGCCGCAGCAGTTTATTATAATTATTCCTGGAATCTTAAATCACATAATAACAACTTTGTAAACTCGGGTGGTGGAATGGCTTTGAATATGCCGAATTTTAGTACGTTCTCTACGAGTAATAATAATAATTATTTTACCAGTGGTAAGATTTTAGCATCTTTAAATGGGTCCTTTGCTTTTAGTTTGAGCGACTGGAAAACTTCTTCTTCGAAGGATACCAATGCCGTTTCTACTTATCCTTTTTATAAAAGCAAATATGATTTGCATATAAATAATAAACTACTTGATAGTGCTGCCGTACCTATGGGAGGTATTACCACCGACATTGATGGGGATATTAGAAACACAACTAAACCGGATATTGGTGCAGATGAAATAAAAATCGTAAATGTTACTGATATAGCAGTTACCAAAGTAGTTGTTCAACAATCCGGTGCATGCGAAGAAAGTCCGGTAAAAATTGGAGTAGTTATTTTAAATAATGGGACTAAAACACAAAGTGGTATTCCTGTTTATGCATCATTAAGCGGAGGTTATTCCGGATTACTTTCCGGAACATACAGCAAAGCACTTACTCCCGGTGCCTATGATACCTTTTATTTTTCTACTAAAATAGTTTCAACTACTACTAGTGTTGGAATCATTGGTTATTCTGCGCTGACCGGAGATATGGATCATACCAATGATTCTTTCCCTTTCAAGTTTACAATTACATATCGTACCCCATTGCCTTCGCCAAATGTGAACAATGCTAGTCGCTGTGCGTCCGGTTCTTTAAAATTAAGTTCGGGTCCGGCCAGAAGCGGATTACATGAATCTTGGTATGCTGCAGATACCGGTGGAATTGCCTTGGCTTATGGGGATACCTTCAATACGCCTATAATTTCTAAAACTACTAAGTATTATGTTCAAAGTAATGGTAAAGGAGCCGATACCTTAGGTACCACATTTGTAAATGGTAATAATAGTTCTCAAGGTGTAATGTTTGATATTATAGCTTCTAATCCTATTAGTATTGATAGCTTTGATATTGCTATGACCGGAAGTTCTGATACGGTAGAAGTTTATTATAAATCAGGTAGCTATCAAGGCTATGAATTTTCACCAAGTTCTTGGAAATTATTAGGTAAAAAATATATTAGCGCTCCTAAAGGAGCCGGAAATCCTACTCATATTAAAGTAGCACCGACTTTCCCATTAACTTCAGGAAAAACTTATGGTTTTTATATTCGCCAACAAAGTTATTCCAACATTAGAAGTACTTATTTTAATGGAGGGAATTATTATTCTAATAATGATTTATCAATAAATACAGGTAAATTATTATTTATGTATTTTAATTCTGTGACCGGAGTTTACTATGCTTTTAATGGAAGAGTTTACTATACCGATTCAGGTTGTAGTAGTAAACGTTCACCGGTTACTGCAACCATAACCCATGGAATGAAAGGTTCGAAATGGATAAAGGGCTCTACCTATAATGGTGCATATGATTCGGGTACAGTTACTAATCCTGATATAGTTTGTTATGGAAATACGCTTCAATATGAAGTTACTCCACCAACAGGTTATAATAATACAGGCTACGCTAAAAAATGGAGTTTTTCAAGTATTGTGATGTCTACCGTTAGCGGAAATATTTCTAAAGACACTTCATTCTCCTTACCTAATACATTTAATAATGGAATATTAACTTTTACTCCAGGGGCAACTACCTTAGCAGATAGTGTATATTTATTAAGTATAACTGTTTCGGATTCTTCCAAGAGTTGTGATTCAGTTTTGTATCGCTATATTTATGTAGCACCCAAAGCTAAAGCTGCATTTAATGTAGGCGCCAGTTGTTTAAATTCAACAACTTTATTCTCGGATAGTACCAATACTAAAGCATTTGGCGCATTGACTTATACTTGGAATTTTGGAGATACTACCGGTTCCAGTTTAGCTAATCCTACCCATATTTATACCCACAGTGGTTCTAAAACCGTTTGGATGAAAGTTTCATCGGGGACGGGCTGCGGAGTAGATTCTGTTTCCAAAACTATTACGATAGCAAATCCGCCAAAGGCTTGGTTTGGATCAACTTCGGTATGCTCCGGAGATAGTGTTTATTTTTCTGATTCCAGTACTATAAAAGCTCCGTCCACGGCTAAATCTTATAAATGGTACTTTGGTGATGGGGCAACTTCAACATTAAAAAATCCTGCCCATTTATATGCTTCAGTTACATCTTATACAGTTAGTGAAGTGGTAACCACTTCCTCCGGTTGTACTGATTCCGTTAGTAGAACAATTAAACCAAATGTAAAGGCGCCGGTGAGTCTTCAGGTTTCAAACTTTTGCTTAAAAGATTCTACTAAATTTATTGATACCGCAGCAACTACTCAAATTTCTTTATATGCATGGACCTTTGGTGATGGAAATACCGGCACCGGTCAAAATCCATATCATATTTATGCAACTTCCGGTACTTATAAAGTTAAATTAAAAGCCACCAGTAAAGGGGGATGTATTTCTACTGATTCTACTTCCATTACTATAAATCCTTTGCCAGCTGCAAATACAGGTGGTAATCAAACTATGTGTGCAAATGCAAGTGTCTTCTTAGGTACTACAGCAGTTAGTGGTGATACTTATAGTTGGACAAGTAAACCTGCAGGCTTTACCTCCTCATCGTCTAATCCTAATGTATCACCATCCGCTTCTACTAAATATATTTTAATAGAAACGAATACCAGTACGGGCTGTTTTAAAAAGGATTCTGCTATGATAACAGTAAATCCTTCACCAAGCCCCAATGCCGGAAACGATACCAATATTTGTCCGGGTACTACCCTAAGTATTGGTTCAGCAGCAATATTAGGACATACCTATAGTTGGGTAAGTAAACCTTTAGGGTTTACCTCTACTTCTGCCAATCCAAGTATTACTCCAACGGTATCGGCTACTTATTATTTAACAGAAAAAATAACTTCAACTTCATGCAGTGCTTCTGATAGTATTGTGGTAAGTGTTAAATCTGTAATTAAAGGTTTGGTAGCAAAAGATACAAGTATCTGTAAGGGTAAAACTATTTCTTTAGGAGTATCCAAAAAATCCGGAATTGCTTATACTTGGTCATCAAAACCATTGGGATATAGTTCCAATATTGCTAACCCAAGTGTAACTCCTGTAAATAGTATTAGATATTATTTGAGTTATTATGATAGTTCATCAGGTTGCAGCGCCAAGGATTCTATAATGGTAAAAGTAAATAGTCTTCCGGTACCGGTACCCGGCACTGCATCCAATGTTTGTGCGGGTTCAGCTGCAAGCATCGGAGGGCCTTCATCACTCGGTCATTCATATTCTTGGTCTAGTAATCCATTAGGGTATAGTTCTACATCATCTTCCAATACAGTTTATCCTAAGGTTAAAACTATATATTATATTACTGATAGCATAACTTCTACAGGATGTAGTGCAAAGGATTCCGTTATTATTTCTGTTAAAGCTTTACCAACGGCTACTGCAGGAAATGATACCGGATTATGTAAAGGAAGTGCAATTACTATTGGTGCTGCTAAAATTAGCAAATTAAGTTATTCCTGGACTTCGTCGCCAATTGGTTACGCTTCTAATATTTCAAATCCAACGGTGAGTCCAAGTGTTACCACAACTTATTATTTAGCTGTTAAGGATTCAATTACTACTTGTACTAATTATGATACCGTAATTGTTACCGTTAATCCTCTACCATCGGCCGTGGTTGGTTCTCCGAAATCCATTTGTTCCGGTCAAAGTTATACCATTGGTGCAGCTTCAGTTTCCGGCGATAACTATAGTTGGATTAGTAAACCTGCAGGATTTACTTCTAGTGCATCCTCCGTAGCTGTTAGTCCTACTACTACCACTAAATATATTTTAACAGAGACAGTATCCGCTACAGGTTGTTCTCAAAAGGATTCTGTCATAGTAACAGTAAATCCTCTACCATTGGCAAATGCCGGACCGGATGATTCAGTTTGTTTAGGTAATTCTGCTAAAATAGGAAGCACCTCAGTTATTGGAAATTCGTATTCTTGGACTAGTAATCCAACAGGTTATTCCTCTACAACATCTAGCGGTTCAGTAAAACCTACTATTACAACCTCCTATTATTTAAGTGTTAAAAATACTGGAACCGGCTGTATGAATTATGATACAGTAAATATTAAAGTGAAAGCTTTACCAACAGTAAGTGCCGGTTCAGCACTAAGTACATGTATTACGACGGCAAGTGTTAAATTGACTGGTGCCTCTCCTAGTAAGGGATACTGGAAAGGTACAGGTGTAACTGATTCAATTAATGGAATATTTACGCCCTCCAAGTCAGGAAAAGGTTCATTTAGCTTAACTTATTTTTATACAGATAGCACTTCAGGCTGTAGCAATATGGCTTCCACTTCAATGTATGTTAGTGGATTGCCTACTGCATTGTTTAAATCTGATAGTACTGCATGCCAAGGAGTTTCTTTTACTTTTACAAATAAATCAAGCGGAGATTCTTTGGCGAATTGGTGGTTTGGTGATGGAAATTCGTCAAAAGGATTGGCTACTACTACCGTTTCCAATAGCTACGTTTCCTCTGGAAAATATACCATTAAATTGAAAGTAACAAATGCTTATGGTTGTTCAGATTCTTTCTCAAGTTTAGTGCGCGTAGATACCAAATCAGTGCCTTCTTTTTCAATGAATAAAGATTCTATTTGTTCCGGGAATAAAGTTGTTTTTACCAATAAAAGTACCGGAACTATTGATAAATATTTCTGGAATTTTGGAAATGGAGATACCAGTATTATTAAAAATCCAAGCGAAAGTTTTAGTGCTACCGGTGATTCAACTTTCTATGTAAAACTAAGTACGTACAATGGATGTGGTGCTGTTTCAAGCAAAGATTCTGTAATGGTTATGGGTAAACCATCTGCAGCTTTTGCTACCAATAAAACGAAATTATGTGCAGGGGACTCATTGATTGTACTGGACAAAAGTAAAGGAATAATTAGTACATGGAGTTGGAGTTTTGGCAATGGTTCAACTTCTAAATTAAAAAATCCGCTTGGCATGAGTTATTCTTCCAATACCATGGATAAATTTTATCCGGTGAAATTGACGGTTGGCAATACGTGCTTTACTGATACTGCATCTTTAAGTATTACGGTTTATGCGTCCAAAGTAAAATCAATTGTGAGCGCCAATATTTTAGTGGGCTATGCTCCATTAAAAGTGAATTTCCATAATACCTCACCTGCCACCGGTAACTTAAAAATTAGCTATGATTATGGTGATGGAAGTAGCGGTCCGGATACTTTTCATACCTTTAAAACTGCTGGAGTTTTTGTTGTTAAACAAATTGCAACTAATGGTTGTGCTTTAGATACTGCTACTATAAGTATTGATGTACGATCTATTCCTATTGTGAAATGGTCAGGAACTAAAAGTATATGTAGTAATTTAATAGCTAACTTTAAGAATATTACCAATGATTCCTGCATTAGTGCTAATTGGGATTTTGGGGATGGTAATATTGCAAGCGGAGATTCCACAGCGCATCATTATTCCAAATCAGGTAAGTTTATTGTTAAATTATCTGTAGTTACAAAACTTGGTTATAAAGGGTCTTACAGTGATACTGTAACAGTTATGAAATTGCCTAATGCAAAAGTTTATCCCGATACTATTAAGGGCTGTAGCAATAAGGCATTGACTATAAGCAAAACTTCTACAAGTGATACTTATTTGTGGAGCTTTGGGGATGGTGATTCTGCTACCGGTAATTTTCCAAAGCATACTTATTTAACGCAAAGTACCTATGTATTGAATTTGATTGCCATCGGAAGTAACGGATGTGTAGATAGTGGTAGTGCAATAGTTGTCATTGGATCAGGGCCTGCAAGCAGCTTTACTATGAGCCAAACTGCATCGTGTAAATTGCCTATTACCGTAAGCTTTACAAATACCTCTACCAATGCTAATACTTATGCATGGAGTTTTGGTAACGGAAGGCGTTCTTATAATTTAAATGATATATCTACATTTGATACTCCGGGGGTTTATACAGTAAGATTAATTTGTCGTAACCCTAATGGCTGTGCTGATACCAATATTCAGACTTTTACTGTTAATCCTATTCCTAAGTTAGACTTCCTTTCAAATAATAAATCAGTATGTCAAGGTGAACCGATCGAATTTTATAATAAATCAAATTTCCCTTCAGGTGCGGCTACTTATAAGTGGCTATTTGGAAATGGTGATTCTTCGATTCTTCAAGATAGTGTTTCTTATCTCTATCCAAAATTTGGAAGATTTGATGTATCCCTTATATCACAAACGAGTGCCGGTTGCATTGATACGTTTACTAAACATGCATATGTAACTGTTCACTATAAACCTCATGCGGGATTTACATATGCTTTGGCACTTGATCCTTTTTATTACGGATATACTAATTTCCACACCAAGGACAGTATGGTTAAAAAATGCTTCTGGACCTTTGGTGACGGAACTAACTCTACTGATGTTAATCCAAGTCATAAATATGGCCACAATGGATCATATATAGTATCACAAATTGTACAAACGCAGTTTGGTTGCGCAGATACCACTATCGATACCGTTATTGTAGATTTTGAGGCAAATATTGATGTTACTACTGCGCTTCATCGAGGATCTGATATTGAGCAAAATAAATATTTCTTTGCCCGAGGCATCGGTGTTAGAGAATACACAATTCGTGTATTTAATAGATGGGGCGGTTTGGTTTGGAGTTCGGAAGAATTAAAAGACCATGCACCAAGTGGCAAATGGGATGGAACATTTAATGGTGCAAATTGTCCGCCGGGTCTTTATATCTGGGATATAGAAGGACATTTTTGCAATGGAAAGGAATTTCAGGATCATGGGGTGATGGTTCTGTATTGATAAAGTATTTTTCCCCCTAGAAGCGCTTGGTTTAAACCAAGCGCTTTTTTTTGTTCTTATAATTCCGGCATTTTGTCATGGGATTAGAAAATAATTTTGATCCTGATCAAATAATCTAGAAATTTTTATTTTTTTAAGTTATTGATAATTAGCAATATGTAATATTTTTTTGCTCTAAATCGTGAAAACGATAATCGTTCAAACAATATATGTACTAACTTTGCGTCTTTATAACAACTATGAAAGATAATTTTAAAATTCGGAAATTTCAAAGTGAGTATCATAAGCTCATGGCGAATATTAATTACACCGGTGCTTTTATCACCGCTGCTTTACAAAGAGTCTTAGAGGTTCATAATTTGACGCATCCTCAATTTATTATTTTACGTGCATTACAATACGTAGCTCCGGAGAATTTATCCATGTCAGAAGTCAAGGAACAAATGCATGATCGTAATTCAGACATCACTCGTTTGGTGGATAGATTAATTGAGAAGGAACTTGTAATCCGTGAAAATGATCCTCTTAATAGAAGGAAAGTTAAGTTGGCATTGAGCCCGCTTGCCATAGAATTGCTGATTAAAATAGATAAAGCAATTTTAGAATTTGAAACCAGGCTTCATGATTTTTCAGAACAGGAAGTAAACTATTTAAATGAATTATTAGACAAAATTAGAGAAAGAATTGCTATAGAAAATGAAAAGTAACCTACTACTATTCCTATTGATATTTTCATCAACAGGATTTTTAAAAGCACAAGACAGAATTACATTACAACAAGCCATTGATCTTGGAATAAAAAACAATCCCAGCTTAAAAGTTTCAAGTGCAAAAATTAAAATTGCACAAAGCAGATTGTCTCAATCCGAGGAAATGCGTTTACCACATGCCGGTGCATCCATTGCATATTCACATTATGAGATACTAACTCCATTTGCATTAAAATTTGGTGGTTCTCCAAAGCCTTTATTTGTATTACCTAGCCAAGGTTTTGATGCAACAATTGGGTCAGCTAGTATATCTCAGGATATTTTTGCCGGATTTAAGACTAAAAGCGCCATTAAATCTTCCGAATATTTATTGCAAGCCGCAAAATTAGATGCTGAAAAAGATAAAACTGATTTGGCCTATACTATTGCTTCTGCTTATTATAATATTTATAAGATCATAAAGTCTGAAGAAATTATTGATGTTAATCTTAAAGCTTTAGATGAAAAAATTCGTGAATTAAACAGTCTTGAAAAAAATGGATTGGCTTTGCATAATGATGTTTTGAAAGTATCCTTGCAAAAAACAAATCTGGAAATGTCAAGGATGGATGTGGATAATGCAAAAACTACTGCTTTGTATGCATTTGCTATTATTACAGGCTTGCCTGAAAACACACCCTATACTATAGATACTACTGCATTATTTGGCACCAATCCCGAATTAGCTATAGGTGATTTACAAAATCAAGCAGTAACAACTCGCGAAGAACTCAGATCAAATTCATTTAAGCTTAAAGCTTGGAATGAAAATGTAAACTCTTTGAAAGCTGCTTATTATCCAAGCCTTGGTGTAGCATTGAATTATTATTTAATCAATCCGGGAAGTAATTTTATTCCTCAAAAAGATGCATTTTTAAATGCAGCCGGCGTAGGCGTAAATTTAGCTTATAGTATTTCCTCATTATGGGAAAAAGGAAAATTGGATGAGGCTCGAGCAAATATTGCACAAATAAATGCAGTTAATGAGTTACAAGAAAGTCAAATTAAATCTGAAGTTTTTACTAACTATAATTCTTGGAAAGTTTCCAATGATAAAATAGCGTTAATTCAGGATGCAATTACTCAAGCTGCCGAAAATTACAGAACGACTAATTCCAGATATACTAATAATATTGCAACAATGACCGAGTTGATGGATGCAAATACTATGTTATTGCAGGCGCAACTCAATAAAATTAATGCTTTGGCTGATGCCAAACTTGCTTATATCAAATTAATGTATTCAGTTGGAAAATAATTAATCAAAAAATATAAAACATAATTAATAACTTATTAAAAATGGAAGAAAATATTCAACCCACAAAGAAAAAGAAAAATTTAGCTCCAATTATTTTATCCGTAGTTTTGATTATTGCTGCGGTGTTTGGAATTGTGAAATATAATTATGCTCAACATCATGAAGAAACTGATGATGCGCAATTGGAAAGTGATATCAGTACTGTATTGCCTCGTATTTCAGGTTATATAACTGAAATAAATTTTGAAGATAATCAGACCGTAAAAGCCGGACAAATACTCATCAAGCTCGACGAAAATGATTTGCGATTAAAAGTGGACCAAGCTCAAGCAGCATTAGATAATGCAATAGCAAATGAGGCGGTAATTCGTGCCAATGTTGGCTCTTCTTCTGCTATTGTGGAAACTTCTAAAGCAAGCATTGAACCGGCGAAAGTTCGTTTGTGGAAAGCAAATCAAGATTATGATCGATATAAAAAATTATTGGCGGATAAAGCAGTAACTCAACAACAATTTGAGGCCGTAAAGGCAGAAAAAGAAAGTGCAGAAAGTGCATTGGAAGTTGCCAAAAAACAAGAAACTGCAGCAGGCACTCAAGAAAGCGCCACAAGTGTTCAAATTAAAGTTGCTCAATCTGTAATTGCACAAAGAAAAGCTGACTTAGCTTTTGCTCAATTGCAATTATCCTATGCAACCATTAAAGCACCTGTATCAGGCGTTACCTCTAAAAAAACAGTACAATTAGGGCAATATATTGTTGCAGGACAACCATTAGTTGCCATCGTAGCTGATTCGAGCATTTGGGTGGTCGCTAATTTTAAGGAAACACAATTGTATAAAATGAAGGTTGGTCAAAAAGTAGAAGTTGAAGTAGATGCTTTTAAAGATAGAAAATTAAAAGCTGAAATTAGTTCGTTTTCCGGAGCCACCGGTGCAAGATTCTCTTTATTGCCTCCAGATAATGCAACAGGTAACTTTGTAAAAGTAGTTCAACGTTTACCTGTTAAAATTAAATTACTAGAAGATGCCAAAACTATGGCCATGCTTCGCCCGGGTATGAGTGTAAAAGTTAATGTTGACCTTGATTCTAAATAATTAAATGGCAGAAACAGGTGCACGAAAATGGATCATTACCATTACTGTAGTGATGGCAGCTCTTTTGGAGCTGATTGATACTACGGTGGTAAATGTATCTTTAACAAATATAATGGGTAACCTTGGTGCTACCCTGGAAGATGTGGCATGGGTGATTACTGCATATGCAGTTGCCAATGTAATTATTGTTCCAATGACAGGTTGGCTGTCTTCCAAATTTGGACGGAAAAACTATTTTGCGTTTTCCATCATACTCTTTACAACTGCATCCTTCTTTTGCGGACACGCTACATCAATCTGGGAATTGGTAATTTTCCGATTTATTCAGGGCATTGGAGGTGGAGGATTGCTGACCACATCACAAGCTATTTTAATTGAAACTTTCCCTAAAGAAGAATTGGGAATGGCCAATGCATTATTTGGATTGGGTGTTGTTATTGGCCCTACTATAGGGCCTACCCTCGGCGGTTATATCACCGACCATTTTAATTGGCCATGGATTTTTTATATAAATATTCCTTTAGGTGCAATTGCAACTTTTTTAACGTTAACATTTATTCATGAATCTCCCAATCGGCGAAAAATTGACGACATTGATTGGTGGGGGATTATTTTATTGGTGATAGGTGTTGGATCTTTGCAAGTTGTTTTGGAAAGAGGTGAAAGTGAAGATTGGTTTAGTACTCCGTATATTGTTGTCCTTTCTATTACTGCAATCTTAGGAATGGTTGCATTTATATGGCGAGAACTTACTACTGCACATCCTATAGTTGATTTACGGGTATTAAAATCTAAATCCTTAGCATTGGGTACTGTCTTTACTTTTATCCTTGGATTTGGATTATTTGCTTCCGTATTTATATTCCCAATTTTATGTCAAAATTTATTGGGATTTACTGCACAGCAAACTGGGCTAATATTACTTCCGGGAAGCTTGGCTACAGCATTAATGATGCCTTTTGTGGGAACTATGCTCAAAAAGGGAGTACCGCCTCAATGGATGGCTGCAGTAGGTTTTACAGGCTTCTTTTTATTTTCAGTTTTATTGTCACATTCAACTTTGGGATCAGGAATCGATGATTTCTTTTGGCCATTAATTGTTAGAGGGATTGGCTTAAGTTTATTATTTGTGCCTCTAACCACAATGGCATTATCAGGTTTGCAAGGAAAGGATATTGCAGCAGGTGCCGGACTGAATAATATGATGAGACAATTGGGAGGTTCATTCGGAGTAGCAATTATGACTACTTTTGTTACTCAAAGAACTGCCTTTCATCGCTCAAATTTAATTGAGCATATTAATTCATTTAATCCAATTTCAGCAGAGCGAATTAATACCTATACTAAAGGGTTTATGGCAAAAGGTTTTCCTTTGCAACAAGCCCAAGCTATGGCTAATCGAGCTTTGGAAGGTACCGTAATAAAACAATCAATGCTAATGTCCTATATGGATTCATTCCTAATTGTAGGTGTATTTTTTATTATTTGTATCCCTATTGTTTTAATATTCCAAAGAAAACATGAAGGACAAATGATTTTGGATGCAGGGCATTAAAAATATAAGCAGCGAGCAATTCCAAAAATAACTTGGTAGGTCCATCCGGAAAAGTTGCTACGTTCTAAAATAGATCCAATAGAGGTTCCATTCCCATTTATAAAATAATCCCGAGAATATATAATGGGAATGGAACCTCCATTTATGCAAAATCTATTAAATAAATAAAAACCTCTGAATTTGTAATTGAAATCTAAAGAGCCTTGGTACCCAAATCCGGTTCCATGTACATTATTGTCAATGTTTAAATATACACTACTTGTGGTTTTCCCATCAAAGTAAGTGTATTCTAAAGGAGGCAATACCCATGCACAAAGGCCTAAGCCAAGTCCCGGACGGAAACTGAATCTGTGATTACTACTTAATGGTATTTCATAGAAAATACCTGCAATACCATTTCCAAATGAATAATAGGAGGATTCATTCATAGTAAAATTTCGCACAGTATGAGAAGGAATACTATAATACCAGTTTTCATCATTACTACTATGACCGGAATAGGCAACAGACATATATACTCCAAAATGCTTTGTAAATTTCCTCCCGCCATCAAAACTTATACTGAAACCCTGTCCAACTACATCCAAAGCATTGTCCCATTCAGTGCCAAATGAATTTGTATACCCAAGTCCGATACCATAATAATTAGAATAGTCATAGGGCAAATGAGTACCTGGATTTAACGCAGTATTATTGGAATAGGCATACCATCTTTCTTGCATATTTAAGAATTTTATTATTACACTTTCCGGAAAGTTATTTGTACGATAATTTAATACTTTTTCAATAGCTTCATTATTCAACTTAATTCTATTTTTCAATATATATGCAAGTTCGTAATCATTAATTCCTTTTTCCTTAAGTATATTGCATTGTTCAATTTCTGGTAAGTAGAACTCAAAGGAAGTGGCAATATTTATTATCTCAGCAGATTGCTTTTTCAACTCAAGCATCTTTATTTTTTCATAATTGGATAATTTCTGGGCATTTGTTTTAGTAATTAAACTCAGCATCAGTAATTGAACTAATATGAATGGGATTATTTTTTGCATACTTTATTGATGAAAATAAAAATACCCTAATTAAATTCATAAATAGGGTATTCAAAAACAAATGTATGAAGAGCCGGATAAATATAAAATCCCCTGTAATAGGGATTTTAATTAACTGCTTTATTCTTTAATCAATTTATTTTCCACGGCATATCGAACGATCCCAACTACACTTTTTACATTTAGTTTGCGCATTAAATTTTTACGGTGAGAATCTACCGTATGTGTACTAAGAAATAATTGTGTGGCTATTTCATTTGTAGTAAGTTCATTACTTAATAATTTAACAACTTGCAATTCTCTCTTAGTAAGTTTAACGTCTTCAAAAAATGAATATTCTGAATGGGCTGCTAAAATTACTTCCGCAGGAATATTTGTTTTTTTATCTGAAACTTTTTTAATTGCATCAATCAAAAACTTGGTGTCTTGATTTTTACAAACGTACCCTGAAGCACCTGCACGAAGTGCTTTTTTAATATATAAAATATTATCATACATTGATAAAATAATAACTCGGGTATTTGCATAAGTTTTAGTTAGAACTCTTGCTAAATCCAAGCCACTCATATCAGGTAAATCAATATCCATAATGACTACATCAGGAATATTTTTGAATGTTGAAATTTTTTCAAGAGCCTCTTGTCCTGAATGTGCTATGCCTAAAATACTAAATTTAGTTTCAAGCTGAATTATTTCTTTCACACCTTCCACAAATAATGGATGGTCATCAATTAAAAAAATGCTAGTTTGTGTCATAGGGTTAATGTTGGTATATTAATACAAGCAGTGGTTCCATTAAAGTGACTGGAGTCTATTTGAAGAATTCCTCCAAATGCTTCCAATCGAGTATGAATACTTTTTAAGCCTAAGCCTTGATACATGTTTTCATTTATTCCTTTACCATTGTCTTCTACCATTATTGTTATTGCATCGTCATGTGCTAATAATCGTATTTCAGCTTCCTTGGCATTGGCATGTTTCAATACATTTTGTACCAATTCTAAAGTGATTCTATATATAGTTAATTGTAGGGGCTTACTTAAACTTTCGTCTATGCCTCTGATATGTAAGGTAAAATGTGTTTGCTCCAAATTGTTTACATCTGCAACAATTTGTTCGATGGCATCTTTTAGCCCGAAGTGACATAAAACCGGAGGGTACAGGTTGTGTGAAATAGAACGTAATTGGTCCAATGATGTAGAAGCTAATTCTTTACAACGGGCCAGCGACTTTTTATTTTTTTCATTTAAAGCATCACAAGGGATGCTATTAATAACCATTTTCATTAGGGATAAGGTGCCTCCCATTTCATCATGCAGATCCCTGGCTATTCGCATTCGTTCTGTTTCTTGTCCAATTAAAACAGCCTGTGAGGTTTTATTTTCTTGATTAAGTTGTAATAAATTGATTTGAGCAAGTAATAATTGTTCTTGCTTTTGACAACTGACTAAATCTCGTTTATGTTTTAGTTTTAAATACCGGTAGGTGAGAATATAAGCGCCGAAAACCATCGCACCACCGGCACCAATGCTATAAGCAAGGGGGTCGCGGGAACCTGCTATATTTAAATTGGTTTCCGAATTAAAATAGTTGGAATTTTTGCTTCGGAATGATTCATTTATATGACGTGAGGCAAATGGTGATTTGAAGTTTAATGGAAAACCATTTAAATAAAATGGTAAATTTCTTTCCAAGCTTATTGATAAAGGGTCACCTTCCGTTAATAAGTTTGTACTTACTGCAGAATTTGTAGTACTGGTAAATTTAAATTGTGGTATTCCGCTAAGATTATGTGATTGAACTTGAAAACATAAGCTTAGAAATACACCTATTAGTAGTGCTTTCATGGTAGTGTGTGTGCTTTAAATTAAACAAAAGTGTGGGTTTAAATATTAATTTAACGTACTACTAAGTCTGAAAGTTATAAGTTGAATAATAATTATTTTGAATTTTGGCGAAATTCATAGTTTTCGTATTAGTTATTTTTCAAAGTTAGTAATTATCCAAATGTACAGACCATTTGGTATGAAAAATCCCTAAAATTGGGGATTTTTGAAGCTTTTTAAAATGTATAGATTCCCATCGATCCAATGCTTAAAATATTTAATATTTATTTAGACCTTAAGTATAGATATTCATTTATTTAGACAATGGAATCAATGTTATGTTGCGGACGAAAGGCCAAACGAAATAAATTTGGAAGAAAAGAATTTATTAACTGTCTAAATTTCGTTTTTCTAATTGAATTGGCCGTGATTCTGCCTTTTTGTCATATAAATAGCTTTTGGCAGGGTGATTGTTAAATCCAACGTAAAGATTTAAAAATTTAACAACCAAAAAGTTTATGGCAAAAATAATCGGAATTGACTTAGGAACAACTAATAGTTGTGTATCTGTTATGGAAGGCAATCAACCTGTGGTAATTGCAAACCATGAAGGCAGAAGAACAACGCCATCAGTAGTTGCTTTCCTTGATAACGGGGAAATTAAAGTAGGGGACCCGGCTAAAAGACAGTCTATCATTAACCCTAAAAATACTATTGCATCTATCAAGCGCTTCATGGGTCGTAAATACAATGAAGTTGGAAGTGAAACCAAACTTGTTTCCTATCAAGTTTTAAGCGGTCCTAATGATACTGCACGCGTTCAGATTAACGATAAGAATTATACCCCTCAGGAAATCTCTGCAATGATTCTTCAAAAAATGAAGAAAACTGCAGAAGATTATTTAGGTACAACCGTTACCGAAGCTGTAATTACAGTACCTGCTTATTTTAATGATTCTCAACGTCAAGCTACCAAGGAAGCAGGAGAAATTGCAGGTCTGACCGTAAAACGTATTATTAACGAACCTACAGCTGCTGCCTTAGCTTATGGTTTGGATAAACAAGGTAAGGAACATAAAATTGCAGTGTTCGACCTAGGTGGTGGTACATTCGATATTTCAATTCTAGATTTAGGAGATGGGGTATTTGAAGTTAAATCCACCAATGGAGATACACATTTAGGCGGTGATGATTTTGATGAAAAAATTATTCATTGGTTAGCAGATGAATTTCAAAAGGATGAGAATGTAGATTTACGTAAAGATCCAATGGCTTTGCAACGCTTGAAAGAAGCTGCTGAAAAAGCTAAAATAGAATTATCCAGTGCAATGGAAACTGAAATTAATCTCCCATATATTATGGCAGTGGATAATATTCCTAAGCACTTAGTGAAAAAATTAAGCCGTTCAAAATTTGAACAGCTTTGCGATGACTTATTCCAACGTTCCATTAAACCTTGTGAAGCTGCATTGAAGGATGCAGGTTATAAAACCTCTGATATTGATGAAGTAATTTTGGTAGGTGGTTCTACTCGTATGCCAAAAGTACAAGAATTGGTAAAACAATTTTTTGGAAGAGAGCCGCATAAAGGGGTAAATCCTGATGAAGTTGTTGCTATTGGTGCTGCAATTCAAGGTGGAGTATTAACCGGTGAGGTAAAAGATGTATTATTATTGGATGTTACTCCATTATCTTTAGGCATAGAAACCTTAGGAGGGGTGATGACAACTTTAATTCCTTCCAATACTACGATCCCAACTCGTAAGAGCGAAACATTCTCCACTGCTGCTGACAATCAACCTTCCGTTGAAATTAATGTATTACAAGGTGAACGTTCAATGGCAAAAGATAATAAACAATTAGGTCGCTTTATTTTGGATGGAATTCCACCTGCTCCAAGAGGCATTCCTCAAGTGGAAGTTACTTTTGATATTGATGCCAATGGTATTTTAAATGTTTTAGCAAAAGATAAAGCTACCAATAAAGAGCAAAAAATTAGAATCGAAGCTTCCAGTGGTTTATCCCAGGATGAAATTGAAAAAATGCGTCGCGAAGCAGAAGCAAATGCCGAAGCTGATAAGAAAGCCAAAGAAAATATTGAAAAAATCAATCAGGCGGACGCCCTTATTTTTCAAAGCGAAAAACAATTGAAGGATTATGGCGATAAAATTCCTGCGGATAAGAAGGGAGCTATAGAATCGGCTTTAAATCAATTAAAAGAGGCACATAAAAGTCAGGACATAACTTTAATTGAATCCGCAACAGCCAACTTAAATACTGCATGGCAAGCAGCCAGCCAAGAGATGTATGCAGCGGATCAGGCAGCCGGTGCTCAGGCTGGTGCGGAAAGTGCTCCGAATGCTGAAACACCAAAAGGTGATGTAACTGATGTTGAATATGAAGAAGTAGGCGGAGAGAAAAAATAAATATACTTTTTAACGCTATACTTAAAATTTAAGAAGGGCTACCTATAAACAGGTGGCCCTTCTTAATTTTGGCAAGGAAGTGGGTTATAAAACGCAATGCCGGCAGGTTCAGACCGGCATTGCTTAAACAGAATTTGATTCTTTTTCACAGGCAAATGTACATTTTGAACCGAATCATATCCTGTATTAGAAGAAGTCTTTGTCATTATAATAGACGTTTTAAAATGATGGAGCGTTGCCTGCCGCATAAATTTTATTGTATCCTTATTTTAACATTGCTAATGTGCATAAGATTTAATATTATTTGCGTTTTAAATACATTAGAAATTGATTTTTAGTTAATTCTAATTGATTAATTTTGGCATGCCTTTGGCGGCAATGAATACAAATGTTATATAAATTAAGGGTCTTTTTTTTCTTTTTGCTCGGAATGGCTTTTGTCCGACAGGCGACAGCTCAATCTAAATTCGATATTCAATCTTATAATGTAATAGATACCGTTGGTCCGTATAGAAGTGCATTGCATTTAGTGGCATTAAGTCCGGATACCAAATATGTTGCAAGCAGTGGAGAGGATAATAATATTGTTATTTGGAGAGTGGACTCCAATACCGTCTTTCGGACGCTGAAAGGACATAAAGGAAGAGTAAATGATATAGAATATACCGGAGATGGTAAATATTTGGCATCAGCATCTGCTGATGGTACGGTTATTATCTGGGATATTAATAAAAATAAATCTATTCGTAGTTATGTTCCAGAGGGAACCGGTGGCGCGAAAGGAAAATCCATCAATTTTGTTTGTTTTTCCAAGGATGATAAAGATATTTTATTTGGAGGCGAAAATAATAATATTACTAAAGTTCATACACCTTTAATTGGGGGCAGTATTAATCAGATCGCATCTACTGCTGAAAGTGTATCCACCGGCGTAATGAGTCCTGATCGAAAATGGTTTGCCTTTAGCAGTGGGGCATTAATTTATTTAATGAATATGGCGAATAGTGATTTGAAGGTAATTGCAGGTAGTAGCGATCAAGTTACTTCATTGGCATTTAGTCCCGATAATAAATATTTAGCCTCTAAATGTAAAGATAGATATATAGAATTTTGGAATTTACGTACTTCCGTGAAGGCAAAATCAATTAAACCTGAATACGATGAGCGAGCAGCGGATTTTTCAAAAATTCAATATTCACCTGATGGAAAATATTTCTGCACCGGCAGTTTGGATGACTCCCCGCAAATGTGGGATATGGATGATTATAAAATGCTATATCGATTAAAAGGTCATGCCGGTCCTACTCCTGAAATTGAATTTAGTAGGGATGGTCGGTTAATTGCCTCTGCAAGTCAAGATTCTACCATTCGTATATGGTATTTGGCCGAAGCGGTATTATTAGCGGAGGAACAAAAGAAATTTGCAAATGACAGTTTAACCAAGGCAAGAAGAGCTAAAAATGGACTCACCGATTCCACTAAATTGGAGTCTGAACTTACTTATACCAGTAATAGTAGTATTCCCCTAACATTAAATGGTAGAAAAGTTAATGCCAGTCATCCGGTGGAGGTGATGAGTAAAAATGTAAGTTTGTATGTTTGGGATGATGATCAAGTGGATGGAGATATAATTTCCTTAAATTTTAATGGTCAGTGGGTGTTAAATGCCTATAAATTAACCAAAAAGAAAAAAGTCGTGAATATAATTCTTAATGAAAATGGCGACAATTTCTTATTGTTATATGCACATAATGAAGGAGATACGCCACCAAATACCGCTGGTGTTTCCATTTATGACGGCTACCGAGAAACCAGACTGATTCTAAAATCAGACCTTAAATCATGTGATGCTGTGCGACTTAAGCTAAAATAGTAGAAAAATATTTAGGTTTTATTGCTTGAAATTCAATAATTGGCATTAATATTGCCAAAGTTTTTAAAATTTTAAATTCTTACAAAAATGAAGAACATCATCAAATCACTTTTCGTAGCAGTTATCGCTATGTCAGTAACTTTCGCTTATGCACAAGCTCCTAAAGCAGCTGCTAAAGATGCGAAAGCAGACAAAAAAGAAGTAAAAGCTGACAAAAAAGAAGCTAAAGCTGACAAAAAAGAAGCTAAAGCAGACAAAAAAGAAGCTAAAGCTGAGAAAAAAGCTGGTAAATAATTTTACTGCTTTTAAAAATTATAGCCCGTGCTAATGCATGGGCTATTTTTTTTGCACTATTTTGTAAGTTTGAAAAAATCTTCATTATTTAAAATAGGTACGGCATGCGTGCATCGAAAAAAGTTAAAGTATTAATTCTAATAAGTTTATTCTTTTTTGGAAATATTTTAACCGTATTTCCAAGTGCAAATTCTGATTTATTAATTGGTACTTGGCAAAATGCATCCGGCGAAGTGAGGGTCGAAATATATAAAAAAGGGCATATGTTTTTCGGGAAGTTGGATTGGCTTAAAAATCCTTATCGTAATGGAAAACCTAAAACAGATATTAAAAATCCTAACCCTGCTTTAAGAAGTAGACCGGTTATTGGCCTAATTATTATCAGAGAATTTATGTATGAAGGTAATTTTGTGTGGGACAATGGTAAAGTTTATGATCCGGATAGCGGAAATGACTATTCCTGTAAATTGCGGCTTTTAAATCGCAATAGTTTAGAAGTCAGAGGTTTTATTGCAATTTCCTTGATTGGTAGAACTGAAGTTTGGACGAGAATTGTTAAATAACTTATTATTATACTTATTTAAATTCCTTTTATATACTTTTGCATTTTATTAACTAAAACTAAAAAACATGAAAATCAAACTTTCAATCTTCGCCATTTTAATGGCAACTGCATGCATTTTCTCTACGAAAGCAAATGCACAACTTTCATTAGGAGGTCGTATTGGCCTAAACATGCCTATGTTAACAGTGGGTTCCTTGCCAAATGGAGTAAGCAATGGTTTTAATACCGGTTTAGCTTTTGGTGCAGTTGGAAACTATGCTATAAATGATAAGTTTTCCTTACAAGCAGAAATTTTATATTCTCAACAAGGTTCTAAATTAACTATGGGTAGTGATTATTCCTCCGTGAGATATAATTATATTTCCATTCCACTATTGGCTAAATATAAATTTGGTCAAGAAACAATGGGAGGTTTTGTTGATGGCGGATTACAATTGGCTTATTTAGCCAGTGGTTCTGGTGAAACAAGTATTGGTGGTCAAACCACTACTGCCTCAATTACCGACTATTCTGGGATGAACCGTATGGATGTAGGTTTAAGTTTAGGTGTTGGTGGATATTATAAACTAGGCCCAGGTGAATTGCAATTGGATATCAGATATTTATTAGGATTTATTGCTACTAATAAAAATAATGATCCTACTGTAACTAATTATACTGCTGAAGATAATCGTGTGTTTAGTATTTCATTAGCATACTTATTTTCCATGGGTAAATAATTTATTTTTAAATAATAAAAGGTAGGAACCGATGCTAATGTATCGGTTCCTATTTTTTTTGTCTGAATTTTAAAAGTAATGAAACAAGGAATTAGAAATTATGTATTTTTGTTTTTAAATAATCGAGTTATGAAAAAAGTTATTCGTTCTATAAGTCTAAGTGTCACGCTAATATTTACCTTATTTTTTACCATTAATTCCAAGGCAGATGTTTTTGGAAAAGATGGAAATATGTTGAATCTCAATATTGGCCTTGGAACACCTTTTGTCTATTCCGGCAGTACTTTGTCTATTCCGCCATTAACGGTGGCCTATGAGAGAGGAATCACGGATAATATTGGTGTTGGTGGGATGATAGGCTATTATTCTGCAAGTACCAGTGCTGCGGTAGGATCCAGTCCTTTTGCAGGTTTAGGATATACCTATACATGGAAATTTACTTACATTAATATTGCTTTGCGTGGTTCTTATCATTATAGCCTTAGTGATAAAGTGGATGTTTATGGAGGATTATTGCTTGGATATTCAGTGGAAAATACCTCATTCTCTACTAATGATCCAAATACTAGCGGTTCTACAAGTTATTTTAACTCCATCCAACCAAAAGATGGCGGATTGATCTTAGGAATTTATGCCGGGGCACGCTATATGTTTACTGATCATATTGGAGTAAATGCAGAACTTGGTTATAGCATTGCATTTTTAAATGTAGGTGCTACTTTCAAGTTTTAAACTTCTTCCAATAAGCTTCGAAATGCCACAAATTTCCCACTGTAGCGTTCATTATACTCTTGCTGTAAAGTAGGTGCAAATTCAGTTTGGTATAAATTATAATCATCCATATTTCTCAAAAAATATTGAATAGAATAAGTAATGCCTGTTTCATCGCTTTGTCGGGTCATTAGCTTATACATTTTATGACCTTTAAACAAGCCGGTTTCTAAAACATCAGGAATATGCTTATTTATCATCCAATTCAACCAATCCTTTTCAATTGTATCATCAATATTTACAGTAACATTATATAATATCATAATTTAAATATTTATTCCTACTCGTGTTGCAAAATTACATCAATTAAATTTCTGATATTTGTCCAATGATGCAAAAAGTGATTGTTTTCTTTGTGTTTATTGTAACGGCAATTACTAGTTGTAATGCGCAATCTGAAGCCTATTTAAAAAATATAAACGCTGTTTTACAATCCTTTGAGGGAGATACAGCTTTGCAACATGCCAGTTGGGGTTTTTGTTTAATTTCAGATAAGGATGGGAAAATAATAAGTTCTAATAATGAAAAAAGAAGTCTGCAGCCGGCTTCTACGACAAAGGTATTAACCACCAGTGCCGCACTTTCCATTTTAGGATCGGATTATACTTTCAAAACTCGATTAGCCTATAAGGGTAAAATTACCAAACAAGGTGTTTTATTAGGTGATGTATACGTAATAGGTGGAGGTGATCCCAGTATTGGATTTAATCGAATAAAAGGCGTAAAAAATGATAAAGAATTAATTGATGCCTTTGAATATGTATTGAGAAAAGCAGGTATTAATACTATTCAAGGGAGCATCATTGCTGATGCTACTTATTTTGAAAGAGCCATGCAACCAAATGCTTGGGCATGGGACGATATAGCCAATTATTATGGGGCAGGTCCCAGTGGCTTAAACTTCAGAGAAAACCAATATAATTTATATTTAAAACAATCCAAAACTCCCGGTGAACCTTGTGCTTATGTGTGTACTTATCCTTTAATACCTGGATTACAATGTTATTCAGAAATTGTATCAGGAGCAAAAGGTTCCGGCGATGAAGGTTATATTTATGGTGCCTCCTATAGTAATTTACGATATTTACGAGGTAAAATACCGCCGGGAGATACCTTGTTTTGTATTAAAGGTTCTTTACCTGATCCGGCCCTTATATGTGCGCAATTATTAGCCGGACGAATGACAAATGGAAAAGTAACTCCTAAAGCTACTACAGTATATTTATTGCAAGAACAAAATAATATGCCTGATACAAATAGTAGGACGATATTACTTAGCATTGCCTCACCACCTTTAAAAGAATTAGTAAAATATACCAATATTTATAGCATCAATTTATACGCGGAAACACTGCTAAAGGAAATAGGAAAAAAAGTAAATGGTAAAGGTAGTACCGAGGAAGGCTTACGTGTTTTAAAACAGTTTTGGCTAAATAAGGGGATTGACCTATCAGGTTTATTTTTATTGGATGGTAGTGGTTTGTCGAGATATGACGCCATTACTGCTGAACAATTTGCTCAAGCCATTCATGCTATGAGGAGTGAAAAAGCTTTCGCAGATTTTTATTTATCATTATCCGTGGCAGGCCAATTTGGTGCATTGAGTTCTATTGGTAAGGGAACGGTTGCAGATGGGAATATCCATGCAAAAAGTGGATATATGACCAGAGTTAGAAGTTATGCAGGATATGTGAGAAATAAAGAAGGCAAGGAATTTAGCTTTGCTTTTATTATTAATAATTACTCTGAATCTGCCTATTCCGTAAAAATGAAAATTGAAAAACTTTTAATTGCCCTGGCGGAATAGGGTCCAACTATTTTGAATAATATTAACTTCGCAGATATAATTGCATATTATGAAATCAAGTAAATACCTTTTTGTTTTTTTGTTGTTATTGTGCCTATCAGCTTTTGCTGCCGTTCATTCAATTTATTGGACAGTAAAGGATGACTCCTATGTTATAAAATTCTCAGGCAAAAAAGTTACCGGAACTTTTAAAGGTTTAAAGGCCAATATTATATTCGATGAAAATCATTTAGAAAAATCAAAGCTTTCAGGAGTGGTAGATGCTTCCACCATCAATACCGGCAATGGTGTTATGAATAAGGAAGCAAAAGATGAGGATGCACTTGATCTTAAAAATAATACGACCATCAATTTTGCTTCCAGTGTTATTCGAAAAAGCAGTGTTGGATATGAAGCCGAGGGAGAATTAACAATTAAAGGCATTAGTAGAACAGTTATTATTCCTTTCACTCTTGAAAAAAATGGGGAAGATGTTACCTTTAAAGGACATTTTTCTTTAAATCCTAAAGAATATCATGTGGATAAAGTAAATGCAAAGCAAAGAAGAGAAATGCCGGATAAACTGAATATTGATTTATCAATACCTGTCAAATAATGATTCCTTGGAAAACTCCAGTGTTACACTGTGTTTTTGCTTGTATTTTAGCAGGAATTTGCGGCGTAATTTATAATTTATTTTATTGTAGAATATGGGGTTGTGATTTTAGTGAAATTGTACACCCACTTGGTATTTTTTCTGCTTATTTATTTTTATCTATAGCCCTTTGTGGTATATATTTTATATTTGGAAAATGGCAAGGCAAACAGGTATTCAAATGGATAAATTTGAGTTTTTCTTTAGTTTTCTTTATGGGCGTTTTTTTAATTTTTATGATTCGTTTGCCATTAGATATTGAACATCCTGAGTTATTCCCTGCCCTTGCCATTCCCTTGGAATTATTTCCAGTGATAGCATTTTATACACTAATACCTTTTTTTAATTATCAGTCTGCGCTTAAATAAAATTTAAGGTAAACCGCATTTCTTTTCCACTCCCTTTCAATGAAGCAATGCCGCAGTTTAATAGAACTGCAATTTCGTCCTGAATAGTCTTTTTATCTACATTATACTGAATGGCGAGAGATGATGTACTCAGTTCAACTTGGGTATATAATTGATATAAAATTTCCCGTTGACGTGGATTTAATGAACTCAGCATTCCCTGGTGTAATTTAAAACCTTTTTCTAACCAATAGTTTACTGCGTTTTTCTGTCTAGGTTTTAGCAAGGAATACTCTAGCTGCTTTTTAACTGACAGGAGGTATTTTTCATTAATTGCATTTAAATTCTGATCAAAACCTTGCAAACATATGCTTAGAAAATTTGATAAATCAAGGGTATTGCCTTGGTCAAAAGAATTATTTTTAAAATACATCATGCTATAGGCCATAAATTTTTTACTATGCAAAACATATTTTTCTAATTTTAAAAGATGGCGATATCCATATCCTTCTCTTTGTAAAAAATAATAGCAAAAAATTATGGCCAACACTTCATTATGAGTATTGAAAAATCTTGCTGTGTAAATGTAATAATAAAGCAACCAAACTCTAATCAGGGGATGAATGCTTTGATCTATGGATAATGCTGTAAAATCATCTAATAATGCACGTACCATACTAGCTGAAGGATTTTCACCATTATTTCGAACGCGTCCGGATTCGTCTTCCATTGCTAGCTTAAAAGAAAGAATTGCATGTAACTTTTGCAGTAAAGGAGTTCCATAATTTTCCTCAGTAACTCTGCAAAACTGGAGAGCTTTACGAATATTTATCAATCTTTGTGCTTCAGGAGTCATTTCCTCCTCCGGACGGTAAACAAAATTTATAATTTGTTGTTCATCGAATGCACTTGCATGTTCAGGTAGATAATGCAAGAGCCTTCCCAAGTCACTTTGTCGTCGCTCGGTATCAAATGATACATTTGTGAGTCCGAACCAACGAGCAAATTTATTGAGCTCATCTGCACGTTCGAGAATAAATTTGGCCTCATCATTTAATTTGAAATTAAAATGCACGTATTTTTTTGATTTTCTTAGTTCTTGGGACGAATTTCCGTTTTTCTTTGTTTATAATGAATAAAAGAGGATAATTTTGTCAAATCATATTTAATAAATGACTCACTTGGATATAAATATTAATAAAGCACAAGTGCTCGATGCATTGAAGGAGGTATTTGATCCTGAAATTCCTGTGCTTTCGGTAGTTGATTTAGGCATTATTGCGGATGTTGAAATAACTGAAGATGGCATTTTGGTAAGAATGACACCTACATTTTCAGGATGTCCGGCTTTGCATTTTATCCAGGATAATATTCGAACTACATTAATTCAGAAATTGGGTACCTCTAAAGTTGAAGTAATTTTGGACTTTGAAGCGTCCTGGAATTCGAATCATATCAGTGAAGAAGGCCTAAAAATATTAAAAAAGTTTGGTTTGGCCCCGCCTAAACGTTATTCTACTGAATTGGAAATAGATGGAATTTCTGATATAACCTGTCCGTATTGTGATAGTAGTAATACGGTAATGAAATCCGCCTTTGGTTCAACATTGTGTCGTTCAATACATTACTGTAATGAATGTAAACAAAGTTTTGAGCAGTTTAAGCCCGTATAAAAGATTTAAGCAAAACAAAACCCCGGTGATTTTCCGGGGTTTTGTTTTCTAAATTTAATTATATTAATCCTCTACTTCAATGGCTTCCTTTACAGCACCATTGGCATTTGCGAAAGCTTTTTCTTTAATTTTCAATTCTATTTCTAAAGCAAGTTCGGGATTATCTTTTAGAACTTGTTTTACTGCTTCTCTGCCTTGTCCTAATTTGGTGTCATTATAACTAAACCAAGATCCGCTTTTTTTCACTAAACCATAATCTACGCCTATATCTAGTATTTCACCATCCTTAGATATTCCTTCACCATATATAATATCAAATTCAGCTTGACGGAAAGGAGGGGCTACTTTATTTTTAGCAACTTTTACACGGGTACGATTACCTACATTTTCCATTCCTTCTTTTAAAGTACTGATACGACGAATATCTAAACGAACGGAAGCATAAAATTTTAATGCATTTCCTCCTGTGGTTGTTTCAGGATTGCCGAACATTACTCCAATTTTTTCACGCAATTGATTAATAAAAATTACGACACAATTGGTTTTGCTGATGGAGGCAGTAAGTTTACGCAAGGCTTGGCTCATCAATCGAGCTTGTAAGCCCATTTTACTTTCACCCATATCGCCTTCTAATTCGGCTTTAGGTACCAAGGCTGCAACTGAGTCGATAACTATAATATCTATAGCACCTGAGCGAATTAAGTGGTCAGCAATTTCCAATGCTTGTTCACCATCATCAGGTTGGGAGATTAAAAGGTTGCTGGTATCAATTCCTAGTTTTTCAGCGTATGATTTATCAAATGCATGTTCTGCATCCACAATTGCTGCCATTCCACCTGCTTTTTGAGCTTCTGAAATAGCATGCATGGCTAAGGTTGTTTTACCTGAAGATTCAGGACCATAAATTTCTACTATTCTGCCTTTTGGAAAGCCACCTGCTCCCAAGGCAATATCAAGCGTAAGTGAACCTGTAGGTATTACTTCTATACCTTCCAATTGGTTATCGCTCAATTTCATTACTACACCTTTACCATAGGATTTTTCTAATTTCTCTATGGTTAATAATAGGGCTTTTTTCTTTTCGTTGCTTGATTCTTTAGTCATATTGTTTTATCCGATTTCGAACTTTAAAATTAATTATAAATATCGACTTATTTATTACTTCCATTGAATAAATTTCAAGTGATAAATTCAATAAAAGGTAATGTTCACGTTTTCTGTAAGATACTAAATGAATATTTTTTACGCGACAAAAAATGTCGCGATAGTCAATTTAATGATTCTTTTGATAGTATTTGCATATAAGGCTCAAACCACATCCTAAGCAATTTGGATTCCTCGCTGTACAAGTATATCTGCCATGTAAAATCATCCAATGATGAAAACGACCTTGTATTACTTCAGGTACATTTTTAGTTAATTGTTTTTCTACTTCTAATGGCGTTTTTGAAGTGGTTGCTAAACCAATTCTTTGTGACACTCTAAATACGTGGGTATCTACTGCTATTGCCGGTTGGTCAAATAATACTGATACGATAACATTTGCAGTTTTCCTTCCTACTCCCGGTAATTTTATTAGTTCTTCCCATTGCTCCGGTACACTGCCGTGATAGTTGGCAACTAACATTTGTGCCATACCTACCAAATGTTTAGATTTATTATTTGGATAACTAATACTTCTTATATATTCAAATACTTCTGCCGCGTCCGCTTTTGCCATTGCATTAGCATTAGGGAATCTTTTAAATAATTCCGGAGTAATCATATTGACACGTTTATCTGTACATTGTGCAGATAAAATTACAGCTACTAATAATTCAAAGGGTGAAGCGTAGTGTAATTCGGTTTCTGCAATCGGTATGTTTTTTTCAAACCAATTGATGCAAAATTCAAAGCGTTCTTTTTTATTCAAAGGAAAATTATTTATTGCAAATATATTTAAAAAAAGAAAGCCTCCACATTGGGAGGCTTTCAATCATTATTTTTCAATAGCTTATTGAGCTACAGTAAATTTTTTAGTTTGAGTAAATCCATCAGCATTGATGGTGTAGAAATAAATACCCGGTACCATACCTTCAGTATTTATTTTCAAAGTATGATTACCAGAAGTAAACATGCCTGATGCAGCTGTCATTACTTTACGACCTACAATATCATAAATTTCAATGCTGGCAGTACTAGATTTTCCAAGTGCAAAATCAATAGTTGCATTACCGTTTACCGGATTAGGATAAATATTTCCTAAGCCATAACCTTCTCTTGTCATTTGGCTGATACCTGTTCCTGTATAACCGGTTACTTTGTAATTGGTACGAGGATAGAAGTTAAGATTACCAGTTGCACCAAAACCTGAGAACATCATGTACATTGGGCTATCCTTAGGGTTATAAAACCAAGTTGGTAAATATCTTTGTTGCTTATTAACTACTAAGCCATTGTTTGGACGGTGAGATAGGTTTTGAGTACCATTATCATCATACATGGTCCATAATCCGAATCTATTGAATTTTTTAGCTGGTTTATGAGCGGTAGTATCCGGACCATAATAATCTGCTAAAGTATCATTTAAAGAATATTTGTTGCCTGGTTTAAAGCTAACTACAGTAATAACATATTCTCCAATATTACAAGTTATACCTAAACCTCTTTGCAAGGTTTTAAAGTAGTAGGTAGAAGTATCTTTTTTAGTCAAAGGAATTTTTAAGGTCATGCTCATTCCTTTTCCGTCATTATTTCTATTGTCATACAAAGTGGTACCTTGGCCACTAGTAATACCACCGCTTACAGCATCCTTTTGGATATAGTATAAAGAAGCTTTGGTAGCTTGGAAAATCAAAGTATCCACTACAGAGGTATCTGTACTACGAGTATAAGTATAAAAATAAGCCACTGAGTCAACAGTATATGAAGTAGAAGATCTTGAAATGGCATCGATAGTATCTCCATCTAATGAATAGATAGAATCCGTTGGGTCAAAACAAGTACCTAGTGAGCACCAGTTTGAATAAGATGGAGAAGCAGCAGCTGTAGTTTGATCAACGTAGATAATTTTTACAAATGTATCCGGAAACATCACCAAATTGTAATATTTCTTTTTCAAATCAAAACCACCATTTACTTGTGCTTGAGAAAAGGAATAAGTAAAATCATACCATGCGCTTTGCTTGGATAATTTATTCATTCCTGAATTTGCAGGGTTAGTGCGAACTGCCGGTAAGCCAACAGTAGTACCGGTGTATGGTACTGAAAACGGTAATATCCCGTTTGAGTTTGAAGGGAACTCGACTCTTTGTGCGAAAAGGCTGGCACAAAAGCTAAGCATCATAATTGCAAGTGTAAACTTTTTCATGTCCGTTATTTACTTTATTTAGATTACAAATTTAGTAATTATATTTTAACTCTATATCGAATTGTGCAGACAATTTATTTGAAATATCGCTAGGTAACTTTAGTCTTAAAAAGGGTTAAATAGCATGTTTATCAATCCAATAGCCATCATCTTTTATCAAATTTATCAGTTCGTTCAGTGCATTTTTACTCTCAATATTTCTTTTGACCACTTCTTTTCCTTTATAAAGGGTAATTTTTCCGGGTCCGGTTCCGACATAACCGTAATCTGCATCAGCCATTTCTCCCGGTCCGTTGACAATACAACCCATAATGGCAATTTTAACACCTTTTAAATGATCCGTCTTTGCTCGAATCATGGCTGTAGTTTCTTGTAAGTCAAATAAGGTTCGCCCGCATGACGGGCAAGAAATATATTCCGTTTTTGAAATGCGACTTCTACTGGCTTGTAAAATATTGAATGCAGTTCTATTAACTAACCTAATTATATTTAAAAGATGATTGGCATTATCATCCTGCTTATAATTTAGCCATATCCCATTTCCTATACCTTCTGCAAATGCTCCCCCTACTTCAGTTGAACTTTTTAAAATAAATGACTCCTCATCAATGTTGTTGTAAACTGCTTTTAAAACTACCGGTTGCTTTAATCCGTTCAAGCGTATGTTTCGACAAAATGTTCTTATCGATTTTAAAGGCATTTGAGCTGTTTTATTAATAACTAAAATAGCAGAATTATGCTTTTTTAATTGCATAATAAAGGAATCAGATAAGCTCTCTCTACTTATTTCCAAAAAATGTAAAGTATCCATTTGATTTGGATATTCATCATTTTCATTGAAGTATGGATAATTATTGGTTTTATCCTTTATAGTTTTCCAGATATTATAATTAAAAATTCCTTTTGCGCCATTGGGTAAACTAAAATCAGGAATTAGATTTCCAAAATAAATAAAATCAGCACCCAGTTCTCCCATATTCCATTTATCACTTATGTCATCATAATGATAGTCTATTGTTTTAAGAGTCAATTCATGAACTGAATCCAATTGACTTAAATCCGCAATTACTCTTGGCACGTTGCCGGCACCAAATATTGAAGTTTCCAAACTTTCATGGCGATTTTGTAATTCCGGCATTGAAAATTTGTAAGCATCGACATTAGGTTGTGCATTATTGAAAGGGGTTACAAGCTTTTTAGCCACCGGTATTTCAAATTCCGGAGCTTCAGTCAAGGAAACCCTAATGGTATCTCCTAAGCCTTCCTCTAATAAGGTTCCAATACCCATCGCAGACTTAATTCGGCCTTCTTCTTGTTCTCCTGCCTCTGTTACTCCCAAATGCAAAGGATAATTCATCCCTTCCATGTCCATTTGTTTTACTAGTAAGCGATAGGCTTGTATCATCACTATTGGATTGGATGATTTCATTGATAATACAATATTGTGGTAATTCAAGCCATTGCAAATACGTAAAAATTCCATAGCTGATTCCACCATTCCTTCGGGCGTGTCTCCGTATCGATTCATAATCCGGTCCGAAAGGGAACCATGGTTGGTGCCAATTCTCATGGCGGTACCGTACTCCTTGCATATCTTAACTAATGGTTCAAATCTTTTTTGAATCCTTTCAATTTCTGCTATATATTCGGCATCTGAATATTCTTTCTGTTCGAATTTCTTTTTATCCACATAATTTCCCGGATTAATTCTTACTTTCTCTACCAAACGCGCAGCCAATTCGGCTGCATTTGGAGTAAAATGAATATCGGCAATTAAAGGAGTTTGAAAACCTCTAGCACGAAGCTCCTTCTTTATAACCGCAAGATTTTCTGCCTCCTTAAGAGAAGGGGCGGTGATACGAACATATTCACAACCGGCTTCTATCATTCTGATACTTTGGGCAACTGTTTGCTCAGTGTTCATGGTATCAGTGGTGGTCATTGATTGTACGCGTATGGGATAATGGCCACCTAATGGAACATCCCCAATATTTACAATCCTAGATGGTCTTCTATTATAAATTAAAATATTATCTTCCATGTTGAAGCAAAGGTAAGAAAATTTAAAATGATGTCTTTAAAGGACAAATTAGCAGCTCTGGAATGTGTTTTTAAATTATTTCTACTTCATCTTTTTTCATCCAGCCTGTTTTTCCATCAGAAAGTCGGATATTTATCCAATCACCTAAAGTTTCTTTAATTTGTACCTTTGTGCCACTATGCAAATAAAAGGCATCTTTGCCATTATCTTCTGGTGAGGTTTTAATGTAAGCAACCTCTGAAAATATTATTGCAAATTTTTTATTTTCTAATTGATTTCTAAAGTTACCGAAAATATAAGTACTTATGCTTAGAATCATAAAAAGTATTCCACTATAAAATCCAATTTTGCGAAATAATAATTTGCTTAATAATAAATAAATTGCAGTGCTTACAAGCGCAAACCATAAAAAGAAGATGGAAATTTTAATCCATCCTGAGGAACTACGTATCGAAATAAAATTATTGAAATAACGAATAATAGCAAGCTCAGGTAATATCTCATTTTTATCTGTAACCGAAAGATTAGCTATTTTTAAATTGTTATCCAAATCTTCATCTCCGGGCATTAATAATTTTGCTTTTTCATAGTATAAGATGGCTTTTGGAATTTTATTCATTCGATAATAAGTGTTACCCATATTATAATACAATTCTGCAGAACTATAACCTTCTTTAAGTAGGGATTCGTAAGTTTCTGAAGCATCCTTAAAATGATTTATTCTATAAGCATCATTCGCTGCTTTCATTCGTTCTTCCGGAGTTTTTGCAAATATTAATGAGGGTAAAATAATTCCGAATACAAAGGTTAATATTTTGATTTTCATTTTTAGAAATGATAAAATATTTGGCAATCTCATTTTAGTTGCTCCTCCATAGCACTGATTAATTCTACACTTTGTTGGTAAACTTCTTTTAAATTACTACTTACTGCTGAAGGTGCATATTTTGCATATTCGCATGCATCCAATATGGCAATAAGTTGGGTAATGGTTTCTGCACTGGCCTGATGATTTTGAAGTACCTCTTTAATTGTATCTCTGGAAGTTTCTGAAAGCTGAAGCCCAATTTTGTTTTGAACATAACCATAAAGTGCAAAAAGCACTTCGGTATAAAAACCTAATTTATCATTTTTATCCAGGTTAGTCTTTGCATTTTTTAGACTCCTTTTAGCAATTCCGGTTGCTTTCTTACGCAAACTACCTTTAATATCTAAAGATTGTTCTTCGTTTCTACGTCTTAATAATATTAACAATGCAAATATTGGAAATGGTAATAGACCTAATAAATAGGCTTTCCACGAACCATAAAATGGCGTTGAATTCTTTTCTAATTCTGAAGTGGAAGTTTTAATAAAACGTATATCTGTACCCAATAATTTAATGTCTTCCTTATTTAAACCGCTTCCCGGTGCTGCCAATATTCCATTGCCTTTTTCAACATTAATTTCAAATACTTTTGTTTGCTCAGTATTGAATTTTTTTGATCCAATGTCAAAATATGAAAATTCTAATGCCGGTATAGTATATTTCCCCATTTTTTTAGGAATTATAGTATATTCAAAAGTTTTAGCGCCGGGTTTATCACTTGTTTTTGGGTCATAAACATCCCAATCAGGTGGTAAATTAAGACTAAATGCTTGCAATTGCTGCAAATTTCCGTTGCCCTCCACAGTTACTTTATAAGTTAATGCTTCATTCTCTTTAAGTTTTGTTTTATCTACTGCTGCGTGTATATGGAAATTTCCGACCAGTCCGCTATATGAGGTTGGTTTACCATTTGAAGGAACGTCATTAACATGGACCGTTACAGTATTACTTCTGAGTAGCTTTCTTACAACTTCAACATTTTGATTAAAAAAACGGTCAAAGAAATCATCGCCAAAGGGATCAAATACATTATTTCTTTTTTGTCTAGGTACCTGCATAGCAAGTGCTGCATCCATTTCAAGTGGATCTATAATTAAATCACCCGTATGCTGAGGATATAGCGTGGATTTTTTTACAACTGCCACCAAATATTGTTTGCCATTTTTTGTTTCGGCATGTAGTTGTTTTTCAACTTGGTCAGGTAGGTCTTTTGCCCAGAAACCGGTAAAATTAGGATACTTTTTATAGGCAACGCCTTGTGGATCTACTTTATATAAATATAACTTATAGGTTACGGTTATTGGTTCGCCTTCATAAACATTTGCTTTATCAACGGTGGCAGAAATGAAGAATTCTGCACCGCCGTTTCCTTCTGCACCATCATTTTTGCCTTTAGCTCCATTTTTTGAAATATTTCCTTGAACTACTTTAATGGTTATTTCATTTGATTTTACAATGCCATTTCTAGTCCTAACTATTGCAGCTGGAATTTTAAATGTGCCTACTTTTCTGGCACGTAAATGGTACATGAAAATTGTGCTTTGGGTCATTACTCCATTTGCATTAGAAAAAGAGTTTTCTTGTGAGGGGCCCATCAATATATCAAAATCTTTAATATCCGGTAAAGTTACATTCCCCGCTAATCCCTCTGCCGTCCACTCTATTTGAAATGCGTCTCCTAAGCTAACTTCTTGCTGCGATGGGCTAGCAACAAATTTTTGTGCATATAAATTTAAAACACAAAAAGTAAAGAGCATTAATATTAATAAAATCTTTCTCATCCTATTACCATTGTTGAGTTTTAGGTTGACTTTGTTGCTTTTCTTTCATAGCACGCAACAACATCTTTTTCTGAACTTTTTTTTCTGAATCTTTTAAACCAATTAATATTTTTTTAGCTTGTTCATCACTCATTTTTGAATCTTTATCGCCATTTGATTTTTCTTTATTATTTTGATCCTGTTTTCCATTTTCAGGTTTTTTTTCTTTTCCTTTATCACCATCATTTTTTTCCTTGGTAGAATTATCTTTCTTTTGTTGTTCTTTATCTCCGGATTTTTCCTGCTTATTATCTTGATTTTTATCTTGCTGTTTATTATCCTTATTTTCCTTGTTGTTTTTGTTTTGTTTATTTTTCTTGTTCTGCTCTTGTTCTTTTTTAAGTTTTGCTAATGCATAACTTAAATTATATTTAGCATCTTTATCGTACGGATTATTTTTTAATGCGTTTTTATATGCTTCTATTGCCGGCTCATATTTTTTATTATCTAAATTCGTATTTCCGGAATTATAAGATGCAAGGAATTTTTCTGACTTGTCTTGAGCAGTTAATAATGCAGATTCAAACTTTGCTTGAGCGCCATTTGTATCTTTCTTCATATATAAGGCATCACCTAAATTAAAGTGGCTTTTAAAATAATTATTATCTTCATTCAATGCTTTCATGTAATTAGAAACCGCATTGTCATAATCTTTCTTATCATAACTTTTATTTCCTTCTCTCAGGTATTGTATTCTTAATGGTGAATCTGTACACGAGCATAGCAATAAGGGAATAATAATGCATATCACTCTTGATAGAACGTAGGCATAATTTGTGTATTTTATTATTCCAAATTTCATTTTTTATTAAACATTAAAAGGGTTTCCAGTTAAATAATTTACTTTTACGTTCCGATAAAATAAATTCGCAAGTAATCAATATTAATGCTACGCTAAGAAGCCATTGAAATTGATCATCGTAATCACTATATAACTTAGATTCTATGCCTCCTTTTTTTAATTTGTTTAATTCCTTCTCAACATCTTCCATTACTTGATTATTGTCAGATAATCGAAAATATTTTCCTTCTCCTGCATCTGCAATTTTTCTGAGCATACCATCATCAAGTTTACTAATTACAGTGCTGCCTGATTCATCTTTTTGAAATCCGATCATAGTAGCATCTTTATAAAGCGGAATAGGGGAGCCTTGTTCGGTCCCTACGCCTATCGTATAAATTAAGGTTCCCGCTTTTAAGGCATCTTCAGCTTGCTCTATTGCCTTGCCTTCATGGTCTTCACCGTCCGAAATGAGCAAGATTGCTTTGGCGGCTTTGCTTTTTTCGCTAAAAAGTGATTGACCTACTTCAATGGCTTCTCCTAAGGCTGTTCCTTGCGTTCCTGCCATATCAGTGGAAACTGTACTGAGAAAAATTTTAGCGGCACTATGGTCAATGGTTAATGGCATTTGCACATAAGCATTACCTGCAAAAACGACCAGTGCTATTCTATCACTCTCTAATTTATCAATGAGCCGTGATGCCAATTGTTTGGCTCTTTCCATACGATCAGGTTTTACATCCTGAGCATTCATTGACCTACTAATATCTAAAGCAATTACTAAGTCAATACCTTCTCGTTTTACATTCTCAATTCTACTACCAATTTGTGGATTAGCAATTCCAATAACTAAACAAATGGCAGCTATTGTAAGAAAAATTATTTTAATAATTGGTTTTGCATTGGATCGTTCCGGCATCAATTGTTGAACTAACACTGCATTGCCTAATTTGTTAAATCTATATTTTCGTTGTAGCCAAAATACTACAAATAACAGAGGGATAAGGATCGCAAATCCTCCGTAATAATAGATATATTCAAAATGTGCAAAGCGAAACATGTATATTTTTTATTTTCAATTTAATTATTCTAAATTTACTTTTCTCATTTGGTAAAATACTTAAAATTCTTTAAGGTAGGGGTTTTATGTAAATATATTTTAGTATCATTTCTAGCATCAAAAATATTATTGACATTATTGCAAAAGCATAGAATTTTTCTCCTTTATGATGAAATGCATTCACTTGAATTTTAGTTTTCTCTAAGTGGTCAATTTCTTTGTAAATGCTTTTTAGTTTATTATCATTATCTGCACGGAAATATTTGCCGTCAGTTTGTGCGGCTATTTTTTTCAATAAACCTTCATCAATATCCGCATTAATGGTAGCAACGCCTCCGCCCGGAATGTGTATTTGAGCAGTACCTTCATTGCCTAAACCAATGGTATAAACTCTGATATGATATTTTTTTGCCAAATCTGCCGCAGTTAGCGGATCTATATCTCCGGTATTATTGGCTCCATCCGTCATTAAGATAATTACTTTTCCTTTAGCTTCGCCATCATGCAGGCGATCTACAGCAGTGCCTAAACCCATCCCAATAGCTGTTCCGTCCTTCAATTGGTTATCGCCGCATTTTATGTCTTTTAATTGGTTTAGTAAAACAGTATGATCTGTAGTTGCAGGGCATAGTGTAAAGCTTTCTCCTGCAAAAATGACTAGCCCGATTCGATCATCATTCCTGGATAATATGAATTTTCTTGCTTCGCTTTTTGCTCGTTCCACACGATTTGGAGTCATATCTTCTGCCAACATTGAAAGTGATACGTCCATGGCCATAATAATATCAATTCCTTCCGAACTGATTTTTTCATTGCTAAAGCTGGTTTGTGGACGAGCCAAAGCAATAATTAAACATGCAATGCTAATACTTCTAATTATTGGTAAAAAACGTAGACACCATACCTTGAAAGGTGTTGAGGCCCCTTTAGAGCTATCAAATTTGGATAAAATGAAATTTGGCTTTCGTTTAGAATTATATAAATATTCGTATCCCAACAAAATAGGGATGACCAATAAGGCCCAAAGCCAAATTTTATCAGCAAATACGATGGAATTATAAAATTCTTTCATTTTTAAAAAACTGCGCAAAAATAATAAAAATGCCTTTGAAGTACCGATTCAGACATATGATAACTAGTTTGGTTGTCACATCTAAATGCCATGACTTGCTTAGCAAAAATTTTGCCAATACCTAAAGGTAAAATTTTGTCTGGGTATTATTGGATTATGATAAGGTATTATATCGAAAACAGGAGCTTAAATGATCATTAACCATTCCCGAAGCTTGCATAAAGGCATAACAGATCGTGGATCCAACAAATTTGAAGCCTCTTTTTTTGAGCGATTTGCTCATAGCATCCGAAACTTGACTGCGGGACGGCACATCTTTTTGTTCTATCCATTTATTAATAATGGGTTTTCCGTCACTAAATTGCCATATGTATTCTGAAAAACTACCGTATTCCTTTTGAATATTAATAAATGCCTGGGCGTTGCTAATTGTTGCTCTGATTTTCAGTTTGTTGCGAATAATTCCTTCGTCTTGCAAAAGCCTATTATAATCTAACTCGGTAAATCTGGCCACTTTTTTTACGTCAAAATTTGCAAAGGCATTTTTAAAGCCTTCTCGCCGATGGAGAATAGTTGACCAACTTAATCCTGCTTGAAAAGTATCTAAGACTAAATACTCAAATAACTTTTTATCATCCCTTACTATTACACCCCATTCTTCGTCATGATATTGAATCATTTTTTCGGAAGAACCGCACCAAGGACATCTAAGGATGTTTTTGGACTTAATTTTTGACTTATTCATAGTATGAAATGCAAATTAATGTAATTTTGTATGCGAAAGCACAAAGTAAATAAAAGGCTTTATGAATATTACCCTGCAGTCCTTTTATTTGTTGCGTGTCGAATTATGAAGCGTCCCTGCATTATTGTATTATTTTTAATTGTTAGCTTGCCACTCTTGGCACAGGAACGTCCTGAAGTTTGGGAGGTAATTGATTCTTTACCTCGTATTCAAGTGCCTAAATCAGTAATATTAGCGTTTAAAATTAAATATCCGAGTATCAATCCTTTGTTTTGGTTTCAATTAAATGATGATTATGAGGCACAGTTTGTAATAAATGAACACAGTGTTTCTGCTGAATTTAGTAAGGCCGGGAAGTGGATCAATACAGAGACCGTATTACCAGAAGAAGAATTTAATGATAGAATTATTAGCTATGTAAGGAGTTATTATCCAAAATATGAATTGGACATGGTTATTTTGGAAGAAAGTCCGGTGGGTAAGTTTTTTGACGTTACCATTATAAATGAAGATTTAGACTTGGAGCTTATATTTGATGAAAATGGTTTCTTCCTTAGAAAAGCTGAAACCTTAGAATAGAACATCTAAAGTATTTAACCTAATATGTTGAATTATAAAAAAGCCCCCTTTTTATCTAAAAGGGGGCTTTTTTATTTTTAACTTAAATATTTTAAGCGTTTAATTCTTCCCTAATCAAGTTTAAGGCACTACCTGCTTTAAACCATTCAATTTGGATTTCATTATAAGTATGATTCAAAACAATAGTATCTGTACTTCCATCTTTATGAGAAATAGCCAAATGCAAAGGTTTACCAGGAGCAAAGCTTGTTAAACCTTGAATTGCAAAGGAATCATCCTCCTTAATTTTATCGTAGTCAGAAGGGTTAGCAAATGTTAATGCCAACATACCTTGCTTTTTCAAATTAGTTTCATGAATACGTGCAAAAGACTTTACAATTACTGCACGAACTCCTAAATGACGAGGTTCCATGGCAGCATGTTCACGAGAGGAGCCTTCGCCGTAATTTTCATCACCAATTACAATTGAACCTTTGTTATTGGCTTTATAATAACGTGCAACATCTGGAACACCTGCATATTCACCCGTCATTTGATTTTTTACAGAATTTGTTTTTCCATTAAATGCGTTTTCTGCACCTATTAGACAATTGTTGGAAATATTATCCAAATGCCCACGATATTTTAACCATGGACCAGCCATAGAAATATGATCTGTAGTACATTTCCCTTTGGCCTTAATCAATAAATAAAGGTCATTTAAATCAGTTTTTTCCCAAGGACTAAAAGGATCAAGTAATTGCAAACGTTTTGAATCAGGTGCCACAGCTACTACTACCTTAGAACCATCGGCTGCCGGTTTTTCGTAACCTGGATCATCTACTTCAAATCCTTTGATTGGAAGTTCTATGCCCATTGGCTCATCTAGCATAATGTCTTCGCCTTTGTCATTTTTTAATGTGTCCTTCATTGGATTGAAACTAAGCTTTCCTGCGATAGAAAGAGCGGTAACAATTTCAGGAGAGGCTACAAATGCATGGGTGTTTGGATTGCCATCATTACGTTTCGCAAAATTGCGATTAAATGAAGTTATAATAGAATTTCTTTTGGTAGGGTCATTGGTATGACGTGCCCACTGTCCGATACAAGGTCCACAAGCATTTGCCATCACCACTCCACCAATTTCTTCAAATGTTTTAAGTAGTCCGTCACGTTCAGTTGTAAATCTAACCATTTCTGAACCCGGCGTAACAGTATATTCAGCTTTCGCTTTAATGCCTTTAGCAATTGCTTGATTTGCAATAGATGCAGCCCTGGTAATATCTTCATAAGAAGAGTTGGTACACGAACCGATTAATCCTACCTCAACTTCTTCAGGCCAATTATGTTCTTTAACAGCAGCAGCAAATTGAGATAATGGCCATGCAGCATCAGGAGTGAAAGGACCATTAATATACGGTTCCAATTCTGATAAATTAATTTCAATTAATTGATCAAAATAATTTGAAGGATTAGCATAAATTTCTTCATCAGCACGCAAATGTTGTCTAACACCATCAGCTAAAGCGGCTACTTGTTCTCTTCCAGTTTGACGTAAGTATGCACCCATTTTATCGTCGTAACCGAAAATGGAAGTAGTTGCCCCAATTTCAGCTCCCATATTACATATGGTGCCTTTGCCGGTACATGAAATTGCATCTGCACCCTCACCAAAATATTCAACAATGGCACCGGTACCGCCTTTTACTGTAAGAATTCCGGCTACTTTTAAAATTATATCTTTAGCAGATGCCCATCCGCTAAGCTTACCGCTAAGTTTTACACCAATTATTTTCGGCATTTTTAGTTCCCAAGCCATGCCACTCATTACATCCACAGCATCAGCTCCACCCACACCAATTGCTACCATACCTAAACCACCGGCATTTGGAGTGTGAGAGTCTGTTCCTACCATCATTCCACCGGGGAAAGCGTAATTTTCAAGTACTACTTGGTGAATAATTCCGGCACCGGGTTTCCAAAAGCCGATACCATATTTATTAGATACTGAAGACAAGAATTTATAAACTTCAGCATTTTCAGTATTTGCAGTCATTAAGTCTTCTACTGCACCATTTTTTGCTTGGATTAAGTGATCGCAATGTACCGTACTTGGTACTGCAGTTGTGCTACGACCGCAAAGCATAAATTGAAGTAAGGCCATTTGAGCCGTTGCGTCTTGCATGGCAACACGATCGGGAGCAAAATCTACATAGGATTTTCCACGTTCAAAGGCGGCATTTAATTGATTTTCAAATAAGTGAGAATAAAGAATTTTCTCGGTAAGTGTTAAAGGCTTACCTAATAATTTACGGGCGGCCTCAATGCGGCCGGGCAAGTTTTCATAAACGGAGCGAATGAGATCTAAATCAAAAAGCATATTCTTAATTTTTTAAAGTTCTGAATGTTAAGAACAAAGCAACTCTTTTGCTGCTCAATTTTGGCGCAAAGGTACATATAATTGAGGCAAATATCCAGTTTAGATACTTATATATTTATCCTAAAAAGGATTAAATTTCTCTTTCTTCTTGAAGTTGTCATTTTCAAAAAATCAAAACTTTTAAAATGAAAACAAATCCGTTTTGAAATTTTGACCGTATATTTCCTAAAATTAATAAAATGAGAACGATTTTAATATTATCAACTGTTATTCTTTGCACCATAGGAGTAATGGCTCAAAAAAAGAAAATGGAAAAAATACACAATCCTTATTATTCAAGAACGGACACTAAGAAACTTAATGTTACAGATGCGGAATGGAAAAAAGTTCTACCCGAAGATGTTTATTATATTGCCAGGAACAAAGGTACTGAACGTGCATTTACAGGTAAATATTGGGATTATGAAGGAATAGGAACCTATTATTGTGCAGCTTGTGGTAATGCTTTATTCAAAAGTGATTCTAAGTTTGCAAGCGGATGTGGATGGCCAAGCTTTTTCGAGAGCATTAGAAAGAATAGTGTGGAGTATCAAACAGATCAGTCTCACGGAATGGTACGGACGGAGGTACTATGCGGTAGATGTGGAGCACATTTAGGACATGTATTTGATGATGGTCCAGCTCCAACTCATAAAAGATTTTGCATGAACTCAATAGTATTGGATTTTGAACCGTCCAAATAAATTATAATATTCAGTAATTATAACTTTTTCTTTTTTTGGAAAACGGGTCGAATAAATTTGTGATATAGTGGCTTGAAATAAATTTCGATGCCAATATCTACAAAAGGTGCACTGACATTTTGTACAGGGACCAAAGTTATGCCCAAGGCAGCCCCTAAACCTAACCAATAGCGAATTTTATAGCTTCCGGATAAATAAGGTGCAAGTAATGGATAATAGGTGGTATTGATTTTTGTATTGCTTCCTGAGTTTTCAGTAAATTGATTATAAATATTTCCAAAGCCAATTTTGGTACCTGCATTGAGCTCCCATTTTTCATTTTCAAAGTAAGTGTATTCCATATATACTGCTACATAACTCATCAATAAACTCGTATGTATGGTATGGTTTTGATAAGCCATATTTTCATTTACATTTGAACCTAAGGTGTAATAACTTAAACCGGCGGTATATTTTTCTTGCCATTGAATTCCTGCTTTAATGCCGGAAAAATTAACATTATGGCTTTTAACAGCAGTATTAAAACCATCTAAACCAAAATCAGGTTCTAAATTCTTAAATACTAAAATTGAATCAAGTATTCCTGCATTTGCCAAAGAATAAAACCAAGTAAATAAAAGGATAAAACCAAGTTTTTTCATTGGTGCAAAGTAATAAAAATAATTTTGATTGAAATAAATAAATCCAATATCCCATTGAAGTAAATTCTTTAGGATATTGGATTGCAAAATTCACCGAAAGTCTCTACATTCTTATCACCGCTCCATCTCTAATCTCCTCATTACCTTTGCTAAGAATTGTATCCCCTTCAGATAGGTGTCCAAATATTTCGATGCTTGTATCTGTTTCATAACCTTTTTTTACATCAATCCATTTGGCTTTACCTCGTACTATCCTTATGACGAATAAGTGCTCAGTAGATTGTACTAATGCATTTTTTGGTACAATTAAGGCATTAGCGCCTCTTTGAATTTTTAAAATTACATCCGCATAAATACCGGATTTTAATTTTTGATTGGCATTAAAAATATCAGCCTCAATAACTTCTGATCGAATTCCGGCATTTATACTTCCGGTCGTACGACTAACAGGCACTGTGAAAGTATCCCCTGGAAGCGTTTTCACTGTAAAAGAAATTGAGGTATGAATCAATCTGGCTGAAGTATAATACTCAGGAATTGCAACCACCAGCCTCAATGTATTTTCATCTTCCAGTTTAAATAATGGTTTTTCTGAATTTTTATTATTGGGTCCCACCAGTGCCCCGGGATGTACATTTCTTTCAGTAATGATACCGTCAAATGGTGCACGGAGAATTAAATAGTTTTTTATTTCTGCTATCGATTGGCTGTATGATTTAGCTGACGAAACATTTTCTAGAGCAGCAATCATTTGCATACTATCCATTTTCATTTTGGAGGCTGAAATATCTAAATCATTTGCAGCAACAGTTCCTGGCGTTTTACTGGTAGCTAAAATTCTTTTATAAGTTACAGCGCTAGTTTTATATAATGTTTGTTTTTCTAATAACACAGATTCTGCAGCATGAAGCTTAGACAATGCTTCTGCGAATTGTGCTTCTAACTCCGGAGCATCTAATATTGCAATTTTATCTCCCTTTTTTACTTTTGACCCTCTGTCTACTAGAACTTCCCTGACAAATCCATTAACTTTTGAGTATATTTCTACTTCCTGAAAAGGCTTTATTTCACCAGGTAATTGAATGGAACTGCTTATTTCTCCTTTTTTAATAATTGTTATTGGTAATTTGTTGTCATTAGACACCATTTTTTCTTCTTTCGATTGTTCCTTGCATGATGCTAAGATTAATAACAGTGCTATAATATTTATAAATTTATATTTTCTCATTTTCATAATTTTTAATAATTGGAATTTAATTTTGTGAGTTATCGAAGTATTTGCTTTTTTCATCCTCGGGATCTAATGAAACTGAAGCAATACTTGCATTTTTACGTATAGAAGAAAATGCCAGAGGTAAAATAAACAATGCAGCAAATGTAGAAGCTATCAATCCACCAATTACGGCTCTACCTAAAGGTGCAGTCTGATCTCCTGCTTCTCCTATGCCGGCTGCCATGGGTATCATTCCTGCAATCATTGCTAAACTAGTCATTAAAATTGGTCTTAATCTGACACCGGCTCCAATTATTGCAGCTTGTTCTGCATTATCATTTTCTAATCTCAGTCGTTCTGCATTAGTTACTATCAGGATCGCATTGGCCACTGAAACCCCGGTGGACATGATGATTCCCATATAGGACTGTAAATTGAGGGTAGATTTTGTAATTATTAATAAAACTAGTGAACCGGCTATAACTGCCGGAATGCTAACTAAGACTACTAAGGATAGTCCAAACGATTGATAATTTGCAGCTAATAATAAGAAAATTACTAATATAGCCACTATTAAACCCATTTGTAAGCTAGATAATGTCTCTGCTAATAATTTAACTAATCCATGTTGTTCTATAATTATTCCTTTTGGAGGCGTACCCATGCTTGATAAAATAGCATTGATTTTTGTCGAAACCGTTCCTAAATCTACACCTTTAATATTTGCTGTTAATGTCACTAACCTTCTTGGTCCCATACGATCATATTCTCCAACGGTAGTATCAATTTTTACATCTGCAATATCCGCTACTATTGGTCTGGAATGATCTGGTTTTAATGGAATGTTTTTGATTGCTTCAAGGTCATTCATCAAGTATTCCGGTACTTCAACTTGGACTTGATAGGCATATCCATTTTTAGGATCCATCCAAAGGTTTTTATCCGTAAAGCGACTGGATGATGTAGCTGCAGTTAATGATTTTGAAATTTCAGATACATTAAGGCCTAATTGGGCAGCGCGTTCACGATCAATATTAATAGTTATTGTGGGATACCTCAAAGGTTCAGAAATTTGGACATCACGCAAATAATCAATTTTCGAAAGTTTATTTTTTATTTGATCAGCCACCTTTTTTGCATCATCCAAATTTTTACCGGCTACCATTATTTCTACAGGAGTAGGAGAGCCCTGGCTCATTATTTTACAAGTTAATTCAATCGGCTCAAAGGAGATTTTTAATTCAGGAATTTCATGTGCAATATCAATTCTAAGTTTTTCTTTAAAATCTTCAATATCTGGATGAAAATCTTCACTTAATTTCACCTGCATAACTGCTTCATGAGGTCCGCTGTTAAATATAAAAATATTACTGGTTCCATAACTGGAAGGCATCATTCCTACAAATGCAGAACTAATACTTACATGATTTGGTCCTGCATCTTTGTCAATAATTTGTAAAACCTTCAATAGTTTTAATTCCGTTCTTTCAATTCTTGTTCCATCAGCAGCTCTGATTCTTAACTGAAATTCACTGCTATTTGCTTGCGGTAGGATATCCTTTCCAATAATAAATGCACAAATAATAATTATGCTAAAAATTCCAATAAAGTAGAATAGTAAAACTTGACGTCTTTTTTTCATTAAACGTCCAAGTGTTTCCATAAATTTAAGCTTTATCTTTTCAAAGCGATTAAGTTTTTTAGGATGCTTTTCTTCAAATAAGACATCCTTTTGAACATCTGCAACTTCAAATGAATTTAGTGCTAAAGTAGCATGGTGTGAGTGATGATGATGAAATAAATTTTCTTTCAACATCCAATTGGCAATTACAGGCACAAATGTTTGAGATAAAATAAAAGATGCAATCATTGCATAACCAATGGATAATGAAAGAGGTAAAAACATTGATTTAGGAATCCCTTTCATCATGAATGAAGGAGCAAATACAGCTAAAACACACAATAAAATTAAAAATGCGGGTAAGGCAATTTCACGAGTGGCATCCAATATTGCACGAGATTTTAATTTCCCCATTTCTAAATGTTGATGAATGTTTTCAATAGTAACCGTAGCTTGATCAACTAAAATTCCTATGGCTAATGCAAGTCCGCTTAAGGTCATTATATTGATGGTTTGTCCCGATAAATAAAGACATAAAACTGATGTTAAAATGGCAATAGGAATAGTTAGTACCACAATTAAAGCGGAGCGTTTGTCTCCTAAGAATAATAATACCATGAGTCCGGTAAGTATTGCGCCTAGGATTCCTTCACTGATTAAGCTTTTAACTGCATTAATCACATATACCGATTGATCAAATTCATAAGATATTTTAACATCATCAGGCAATAGGCTTTGCATTTGTGGTAATGCTTTTTTTACATTATTTACAACATCCCAAGTGGAAGCCTCTGCCCGTTTAGTAACTGGGATATAAACTGCTCTTTTACCATTTACTAAGGCGTAACCTGTAGTTACATCAGCACCATCTTCAACAGAGGCAATATCTCTTATAAAGACGGTAGTTCCACTGCCTTTCCGAATGGGTATTGATAAAAAATCTTTTACTTTTTCGATAACTGAATTAACTGGGCTTAAATACATGAAATCTCCCATTCTTATATTCCCGGCAGGTGCGATAGTATTACCCAATGTTATTGCTTTTACGATTTCATCAGGGCTCAATTGATAACTTCGCATCCTTTCAGGATCTACTTTTATTACTATTGTTCTGGCATTTCCTCCAAACGGAGGCGGTGAAGATACTCCGGGAATGGAGGAAAACATAGCTCGAATTTTTGTTGAAGCTAAATCTTGAATTTCATTTAACGAACGAGTATTGCTTTTAAAAACGATTTCACCTACTGGCAAGGAGGATGCATCGAATCGCACAACCGTTGGTGGTACCGTCCCGGCCGGTAAATAGCTCATCACACGATTGACTTGAGAGGCAACTTCACCTGCGGCTTGTGCCATATCTGTCCCTTCATAAAAGCTTAATTTTATTAAGGATAATCCTTGGATGTTTTTTACCTCAATATTCTTAATTCCACTAACGTATAGAAATTGATCTTGATATCGAGTGGATATAAATCCTTCCATTTGTGCAGGTGACATTCCGCCATATTGTTGTGCTATATAAATGGTAGGTAAATCTAATTTAGGAAATATATCAACAGGGATATTGAATATTGAAGCCAATGAAAAACTAAATATACTAATAATTGCTACAATTATTGTTATTGGATTTCTAAGTGCACTTTTTAATAATGACATAAGAAATAATTTTAAAATTGTTTTGTAAAAATACTTAAGTCACCTATGGATTCTGCTTTAAATAGTAATGCCTTCCAAGCTGCATTTATATAAATTGTTTGCGCAGTTTCCGCTCTATTTAAATTGTATAAAGCCTGTGCCAAATCAACGATACTTGCTAAACCGTTATTGTACATAGTTAATTTTTGATTGTAATTATCAGTCCCTGCTTTTAGTTGATTAGGAGCTTCATTTGCTTGTTTTAAAGAAAGGACTAAATTGTCATCTGCTAATTGCTGTTCATTTTTAAGTTCTTGTTTAATGCCATTTAGATTTTCCTTTTCCGATGCTATTTTTAGATGTTCAACCCTTTTTAATAAAATGTTTTTTGGAATATCTGATATTGTAAATGTACATGCTATTCCAATTGCGTAATTAAAGCGAGTTAAATTAGTTCCTTCATTAAAAGAAGTTGAATTTTCAGATTTTGAAATAGGAGACAAACCACTTCCGCGTCCCCAATCCGCCCCTAACAAGGAGAATTTTGGCAAGTAATTCAGAGCGATATAATGTTCTTTAGCTTGACTTTCTTTTATTCTACTTTCGAAATATCGAACTAAAGGATGATTTATTACGCTATGTATAGTATCAAGTTTTAATAAGGCGTTAGAAAAACTCATTGTATCCGGATTAAATTCATTATTTAAAATTCCGATACTATTCGCGAGAATATTTTTTTGTTCATTCTCTTTTTTTTCAAGCTCAAATAATTGCAACTTGGCATTGGATATTTCAGCCGCCGCAAAACTTGAATCTACGCCTGGTTTGAGCCCATTACGTACATTAGCAATGATAGATTTTTGTAAAGTTAACGCGCGCTCAAGATTTTTTTCTTGGACAATTTTTAATTGGTGATAACTTAGAAAATCCAAATAACTAATACATATTCTAATATACATGTTAAATTTTTCATTTTCATAAGCTCCTAGTTCAGTTGCATATGATGCTTTAGAAATGTTAACCTTTGCTCTTATTTGACCAAATCCATACAATGGCAATTCTAAATAGGCTAATCCGATGCTGCCAAAATATGATTTAGGATCACTGGTATTATTAATGGCTCCTGAAATGGGTACCACAACACCATAGGGGAAATAAGTACCTGCTAAAGAATTTGCAGTTGCATTGTCTATTTGTGCATGCAACTTAATATTTGGCAGGTAGTCCATCTGACTGGCTAAAATATTTGCTTTTGCTGAAGATACTTGAAGTTGCTTAGCTTTTATTTGAGGATAATTTTTCTCTGCTAATATTAATGCATCTTTTAGACTTAATGACTTTAACTGCGCCGTAATTGAGGTACAAACCATACAAGCCAATACAAGCTGTATCATTTTAAATACTTTTAAATTACTCATATTATATCTATTGTTTAAGAATTAAAATTAAATAGTGCATCTTGCACCTGTTTTGGATAATTTTGGTAGAAGGATAACTACCTTATAGAGAGGGGTGAAACCTCTATAAAAGTCAAATTCTAAACAGACAATTGACAATATGTAGGCTCACCTTGCGTAAGCCTATGCTTGGATGTGGGATAGGGATGAAATTTAATTTTGACTTCAGTTCCAATTTTGCAGTTGGAAGAAATGACTTTATTAAGACGTTAAAATGAGCCAACAGTGAACAAAGTGCCTTTCCATGGTTAGTAACAATGGCTTGCATTCGTACCCTTGGCGGAAAATGTGATTTACATTTTAATAAACTATTGCTGTTTGAAACAATAGTGCTTGTATTATTAAAGGAACGGCTTGTGTGCAGGAATATCGACGCATTGTCATAAATAACAGTAAATAAAAGCCTTAGAATAAAAATTCCAACTAAAAATCTGCTATATTTAGTGCTCCTCGTCACGAATTAAATTTCAATAATAAAATTATTAGACAAAGTTATGTACTAAAGTTTAAGATTTTGAGCGTACGTAAAATTTAATTTTTTGATAGTGTAGGACTAAGGCTTGTTAACAATTACATAACATATGAGTAAAGTTAGCTTAACAATTCCGTAACAACTTTGCACCATTAATAAACAGTGTAAAACTTGTTAAATACAATTAATTTAATATTTATGAAAAAAAGGTTATTGACACTTGCATTTGCCACATTTACGTTGGCTGCAATGCTACCGGGCGCGGTGAACGCACAAACAACCACTACAGACGCTCCTGCTACCGATGAGTTCAAGCCATCCGGTAAACTTTGGGGTTATGCATTTGGTGATTATTCTTATAAAGTACATGCTGACTCTACAGGTACTGCTGGTAAGAGAACTAGTCCGGGAAACCAATATTTAGGTCAAGCGAAAGACTTTGGTTCATTTGCTTTCAGACGTATATATTTGGGGTATGACTATAATTTTGCTCCAACCGTTAAAACTCAATTATTGTTGGCTCATGAAAGTGATGCAACATTAGCTGCTGATGGAAATCGTACTTTTTATATCAAGTTAGCTAATATTCGTTGGACATTTGCAAAAAATACTGATTTAGTAGTTGGTTCTCAAGAAACACCGGGCTTCCCTATGTTGGAAGAAAAAATTTGGGGATATAGATCTATTGAAAAAACCATTACGGATTTCAGAAAGATTATTACCTCAACAGATTTAGGTGCTTCTATCCAAGGTAAATTTAATGACAAAGGAGATTATGGATATAATTTCTTATTCTCCAATGGTTCTGTTGCTGCTCCTGAAAATGATCCTTACAAAAAATTATCTGCTGATGTTTATGGTAAATTCATGGATCAAAAAATCGTAATTGATCTTTATGGAGATTATAATTTGAGCAAACGTACTCCTACTGAAGTAAGTAAAGCTACTGGTAAGTTATTTGCTGCTTATACAACTCCGGGATTAACAGTTGGTGTTACTGTATTTGAACAAGTACAAGAACATGCTGTAACTTATACTGAAAGTGGTTCCACAACCAAATTAAACAAAAATGCTGTAGTATTTGGATACTCTGCTTTTGTAACCGGTGCAATAATTAAAGATAAGTTGAATTTCTTTGCCCGTTATGATAATTTCAATCCTGATAATTCTTATAACAGCAGCCGTACTTATTCTGCGGGTAGCTCTTATTATACTACTACTACCGGTGGTATTTTAGCACCGGTTCTTGAAAATTTCATCACTTTAGGTGTTGATTGGATGCCGGCTAAAAATGTTCATTTCATGCCAAATATTTGGATTGATACTTATTCTAATCCGGCTGCAAATGCAATTAAGTTGAACAAATCTGATAATGATATTGAAGCTCGTATGACTTTCTACTATATTTTCGGTAAGGAAAATAACAATATACCGAACAAATTGTAATTATTGATAACCATTAAATTTTATAAACTATGAAATCTTTAAAATTAATCATTGCTCTTTTCCTTTCAGGAATGGTGAGCTTTGGTACTCAGGGACAGCTTAAAATAAAGGGAAGTGATACTGTATTGCCTTTATCCCAAAAAGAAGCTGAAAAATATATGGCTTCTCACAAAGGAGCAAATATTTCTGTATCCGGTGGAGGAAGCGGTGTGGGCATTACTGCTCTTATTGATAACAACACTGATATTGCAATGTCTTCTCGTTCTATGAAAATGGAAGAGAAAATGAAATTGAATGATACTAAAAGAGCATTCAAGGAAGTAATGATTGCAAAGGATGCTTTGGCTGTAATTGTAAATAAAAGCAACCCTGTAAGCAAACTAACTCGTCAACAATTAGAAGATATTTTCACAGGAAAAATAACTAATTGGAAAGAAGTAGGAGGCCCTGATTTAAAGATTATCGTTTATACACGTGAATCTAGCTCCGGTACCTATGAATTTTTCAAAGAACACGTAATGATGAAAAAGAATTACGCTGCTGATGCTTTGGCAAAACCTGCTACCGGTGATATTGTTCAAAGTGTAAGCCAAACCAAAGGAGCTATTGGTTATGTAGGCCTAGCCTATTTATCTAAAACGGTAAATTCTATTGCCGTTAGCTTTGATGGCAAAACATTTGAAAAACCAAGTTTCAAAGGTGCTAAAACCGGTACATATCCGGTATCAAGACCATTATTTTATTATTACTTAGTTTCTAAGGAAAAAGAGGTTAAGCCTTTCTTAGATTATATCCTATCAAAAGAAGGTCAAAAGATCGTTGATGAAGTAGGATATGTATCAATAAAATAATTGGGCAATCATTTTAAGATGGCCACAATTTAGAATGTTTAGTTAATAATGGCAGAGGCGCCCGGAATTAATTCCGGGCGTTTTTTTTAATTATTTTCAACATTAATACTAATTTTTATTTTCGCAACACATTGTTAAACAATAATATAAAAAAGTGCTTAACAATAACTTAATATTGAGCTAACATTAGCTTAATAATTGGGAAATCATAGCGTAACAATTACTTAATACTGAAATTGGTTTTTATTAACTTTGCTCAAATTTTTGAGCAAAATGAATATTAATAAGATTTTACAAGTCCTCGTTCCAAAGGATCACAAGTTTATTCCAATGTTGTCTGCAGCAACAGCTAATCTGCAATTAATGTCTAAAAAACTTATTGAAACTTTAAGTGAAGGTGATTGGGATAAGCGTAGAGCATTAATTAATGAAATAGAGCAACTTGAAAAGAAAGGAGATGAATTAACCCACAAAATTTTTCATTCTTTAAGTGCCAGTTTTATTACTCCATTTGATAGAGAAGATATTCATTTATTAGCATCAGAAATAGATAATGTAGCAGATTACATTCATGGTACTGCTAAGAGATTATATATTTACAAAATTCAAAATATTCATGATTCCATGCTAAAAATGGCTGATTTAATTCAAGCTGCGGTTGAAGAATTAAATAAAGCTATTTTATCTATTAAGGACATGAATGACCCTCAACAAGTAAGAGAATCCTGCACGCGAATACATGCTATTGAAACCCATGCTGATGATATTTATGATATGGCTATATCCCAACTTTTTGAAAAGGAAACAAATGCCATTGAGGTAATTAAAGTACGTGAAGTATGGTTGGTATTAGAAAAGGCAGTAGACAAATGTGAGGATGCCGCAGATGTATTGATGTCCATACTTGTTAAAAACAGTTAATTATTAGTATGTTAATTTTAGTTTTTATCACCATATTGTCAGCATTAATATTCGATTTTGTAAATGGAATGAATGATGCTGCAAATTCAATTGCTACAATTGTATCCACACGTATTTTATCACCTAGATGGGCAGTAGTTTGGGCAGCAACCTTTAATTTTATTGCCATTTTTATTTTCGGCACACCGGTGGCAAAAACTATTGGAAAAGGAATTATTGAAGCAGATATAATTTCAGTTCAATTAGTTTTTTCAGCTTTATTAGGTGCAATAATTTGGGCTTACTTTTTCTGTGCTAGAATGGGTATTCCTGTTAGTTCCTCACATTCATTAATTGGAGGGCTATTAGGTGCTGCAATTATGAAAAGCGGTATTCAAGGTCTGGTATTGGGGAAGGGCCTTGCAGGCTTTTTTGCAAGTAAAATATTTATTACTATTTTATTTATTGTTCTTGCTCCAGTCATGGGATTAATATTAGGGTATTTTATGATGGTCCTCATGCTATGGTTTGCTCGAAAATCTCATCCGGGTAAAGTGGATAATATATATCGAGTTGGTCAATTACTTTCTTCCGCCTGTTTTAGTATTGGGCATGGTGGAAATGATGCTCAAAAAACGATGGGTATTATTGCCATGCTTTTATATACTTCAAGAAATATCCCTTTTGTTCACCAGTATTTATATAATTATAATGAAGTAATTGTTCCTTTTTGGGTTGAATTATTAGCATTGTCAGTTATTTCTTTAGGAACACTTTCCGGAGGCATGAAAATTATTAAAACAATGGGGGTTAAACTTACCCATTTAAAACCTATTGGTGGTTTTAGTGCTGAAACTGCAGGGGCAATTACTTTATTTAGTGCAACTGCATTAGGTATTCCGGTTAGCACTACACAAACTATTGCAGGGGCAATAATGGGTGTGGGAACAACGCGTAGATTTTCAGCGGTGCGATGGGGAATTGCAGGTAATATTGTAATTACTTGGATTCTTACCATTCCCGCCTCAGCAATTATCAGTGCAATTGTTTATTTAGTTGTTTCTCAATTTTGATTAAAAACTTAATAATTCCGTAATGAAAGCAGTTGTTTATTCGTTCATCTTTGTAGTATTACTTTCTTCTTGTTCCGATTCTTCAGTTACCTCTGATAATCAAGGAAATATTAAGAGTAAAACTAAGCAACTCAATATTAAGGGAAGCGACACTGAATTACCTTTAACGCAGAATGAAATTGAAGGATTTCTTAAATTAAATCCAAATGCGTCTATTAGCCTTACCGGCGGAGGTTCTTCAGTAGGAATTACTGCACTAATTGAAGGTAATACTGATATTGCAATGGCTTCAAGAAATTTAACTTCGGATGAAAACAGTAAGCTGGGCAATAAAATGCAACATATTGTAAAAGCAACTATTGCCTATGATGCTTTGGCCATAATAGTTAATCCTTCAAATCCAATAAATCGGATGACAAAGGAGCAATTGCAAAATATATATTTAGGTAAAGTAGAGAATTGGAAAGAGATGGGAGGAATTGATCATAAATTAAGTGCGCTTGGTAGAGAACAAAGTTCGGGTTCTTATGCTTTCTTTAAGGACCATATCTTAGATGGAAAAAGTTATATAAATACTATGCCACAAATGTCATCAAATGGTCAAATTGTTGAATCAATTGAACAATCTCCTAATGCTATAGGATATGTTGGTATAGGATACGTAACTTCCAAAGTTAAAGCTTTGGCTATTTCGTTTGATGGAGGTAAAACATTTATTAATCCAACCATGGATAAGGTTAAAAATGGAGCTTATAAAATTGCCAGACCACTTTATTATATTTACAGCACAGATACAAAAGCAAAGGTTGAACCGTTTTTAAATTTTGTACTTTCAGATTCCGGGCAAAAAATAGTGGAAAGTACCGGTTTTATAAAAACAAATTAATTTGGAATTGATAAGGTAATGCGCCGCACACGAAAAATAATTGAAAAAATAGTAGAAGGTATATTTGCGCTTAGCGGTGCAATTACAAGTATCACCGTTTTATTAATTATAGTTTTCTTATTTCAAGAAGGATTATCGATTTTCAATCAAAAACCTGTAGAGGAAAATTCTATCTTGGCTGTTCATCCAAATAATCCTGTTTCAAAGTTGAGCGGTCTTCAAATTAAAGATATTTTCGATCAAAAAATTACCAATTGGAAGGAACTTGGTGGAAATAATGATACCATTAAATTGTTTAGATTAGATGAGGCTGGCAGTCTTTTTAACGAAGAACAAATGGGTTCCAATTTTGAGAGATTACCACATTGTATAGATTCATATTTAGTAAAAACACCTGGAATACTTTTATTCTTTAATAATCGATATATTTCTAAAGATTTTAGAGGTAAAAAGATTGAAATTGAAAATGTAAATCCTTATAGTTTTCTTTTAGGCAAACAATGGTTTCCAACTGCGCAACCTGTGGCACAATTGGGCGTATTACCATTAATATTGGGTACCATTTGGGTTACTTTAGGTGCTATTTTATTTGCTTTGCCATTTGGCTTGGCAACTGCTATATTTATGGCAGAAATTGCTAATCATAGAATTAGAAATATTTTGAAACCTGTTGTAGAATTATTGGCCGGTATTCCATCAGTAGTTTATGGTTTTTTTGGTTTAATTATTATTGTACCAGCGGTTCAAAAAGTATTTAACCTACCTGTAGGTGAAAGTGGATTAGCAGGCAGTATAGTATTAGGAATTATGGCTTTGCCAACTATTATTACCATTTCTGAAGATGCACTAAGAACAACCCCAAGAGCCTTAAAGGAGGCAAGTTTAGCCTTAGGTGCTACCCATTGGCAAACTATTAGAAGGGTAGTTTTGCCATTTGCTTCATCCGGTATTACAGCAGGAATAATTTTAGGCATTGGTCGCGCAATTGGTGAGACTATGGCCGTCCTAATGGTAACAGGAAATGCTGCCGTTATACCACATAGTTATTTTGAACCTTTACGTACTATCCCGGCTACCATTGCTGCAGAATTGGGTGAAGCAGCCTACGGAGGTTTGCATTTTAAAGCATTGTTTGCACTAGGATGTATCTTATTTATAATGACGTTTATTGTCAATTTAGTATTCCAGTTTATTGCAAAAAAGAAGAAATATTAGATTTTAATTTGAGATGACAACAGATAAAGCACATAAAATACTTAAAAGGAAAAAGCTAAGCCAAAGTATAGCATTTTCTATATTTGCGCTTATTACTGCTGTAGTAGTTCTTATTTTATTAGGTATATTGTATTTTATTTTTGTACGAGGTTTTCCTGCGTTGAGTTGGAAATTTCTAACTACTATGCCTACCGATGGTATGACGGATGGAGGTATTTATCCTGCAATTATTGGTACCTTTTGTTTAATAGGAGGAAGTATGCTTTTTGCATTTCCAATAGGGGTTTTGTCCGGTATTTATTTAAATGAATATTTATTGGATGGAAAACTTAAAAACTTCATCAATATGATGACCAATAACCTAGCCGGTGTACCATCGATTGTATTTGGTTTATTTGGAATGGCCTTATTCGTAAACAAATTGAAATTTGGTGATTCTATTTTGGCAGGTTCACTAACCCTTGGCTTATTGGCATTGCCGGTAATTATTCGCACCACTGAAGAAGCATTAAAATCAGTGGATGATGCATTTAGAATTGCTAGTTATGCATTGGGAGCAAGTAAATTGCAAACCATTAGAAAAGTGGTTTTACCTATTGCCTTCCCGAATATTCTAACCGGCTTAATTTTATCTATAGGACGTGTATCCGGTGAAACAGCACCAATTTTATTTACGGTGGCTGCTTATTTCTTACCAAAATTGCCGCACAGCATTTATGATCAGGTCATGGCCCTACCTTATCATTTATATGTAATTTGCACAAGTGGCACTAATATTGAGGCTTCTCGGAAAATGGCATATGGTACTGCATTAGTCTTAATTTTGATTGTGTTAATTTCAAATATTTTGGCAGGAATCATACGAAATTATTATCATAAAAAGAATAAAATATAATTAGCAAAATTTACCGTATGGCTAAATTATCAGCAAATAAAGTAAACTTGTATTATGGTGATCACCATGCTCTCAAAGATGTGAGCCTTGCAATGGATCATAATACAATAACAGCATTCATTGGACCATCCGGTTGTGGTAAATCCACCTTCCTTCGTTTATTTAATAGAATGAATGATTTGATTCCGCATGTAAAAATTGAAGGTGAAATAATTGTAGATGGCGAAGATATTTATTCTAAGCAAGTATCTGTGGATTTATTGAGGAAAAATATTGGTATGGTATTTCAAAAACCGAACCCGTTTCCTAAATCTATTTTTGAAAATGTTGCTTATGGTTTACGTGTTAACGGAATTTCCGATAAGAATTTTATCATTGAACGCGTAGAAACATCCTTAAAACAAGCTTCCTTATGGGAAGAAGTTAAAGATAAGTTAAAAAAATCTGCTTTTGAATTAAGTGGAGGTCAACAACAACGTTTGTGTATAGCACGTGCATTGGCTATTGAACCATCAGTGGTATTGATGGATGAACCTACTTCTGCATTGGATCCATTGGCTACTCACAAAATTGAAGAATTGGTATTTAACTTAAAGGAGGATTATACCATTGTTATTGTAACACATAATATGCAGCAGGCTGCACGTGTGAGTGATAAGACTGCATTTTTTTATCTTGGAGAATTAATAGAATACGACGATACCAATAATATATTTACAAAACCTAAGGAAATTACTACCCAAAATTATATCACGGGCAGATTTGGTTAATATACTGAGACCTTGGTTTTATTTTTTAACGATTAATATTTTTTATCATGACGCATCTTGAATCAGAATTAAAAAAAATAAAGGATTCCACGCTGGAAATGATGCATATTGTGCGTACCCAGCTAAGTAAAGGGAAAGAGGCTTTAATGACTTCCAACAAAGAATTAGCTTTGGAGGTTATGCACAATGAAAAACGAGTGAATGGCTATGAATTATTAATAGATAATAGTTGTGAAAACGTTATAGCATGTTTTAGTCCGGTGGCTATAGATTTGCGTTTTGTTTTGGCAACATTAAAAATCAATTATCATTTAGAGCGTATAGGGGATAATGCTGATGGAATTGCACGAAATGTTATTGATATTAAGGAGCAATGGAATGATGAATTACTACGCAAATTGGAATTGGTAAAATCATTTGAAATTGCTGATGAAATGTTGGGTTATGTTTTGGACTCGTATGAAAATGAAGATACGAGTATGGCAAGAAAAGTATTTGAAAAGGATAAGTTTATTGATCATATAACTGATAATGCCCTTACCACTATTTCAGAATATATAAAAGCAAATCATTCCAACGTTAATCAAGATTTATATTTACTTTTATTACATCGAAAATTAGAGCGTGTAGGAGATTTGGTTAAAAATATTGCTGAGGAAATTATCTTTTTTGTGGAAGCCAAAGTGTTAAAGCATAAAAAGGGACTAGAAGGATAAATTAATTTTGAAGAATTGTATATAAAGCGACTGAAGAGGTCGCTTTTTTTGTTCCTATTTGTTGGGTGATTCTGGCGCCTAAAGCGTTTTATCCCCTTTTTGCTTTATAATCTTTCATTCACCGACAGAATTCCGGTATTTACCGCCTTTCTCATTTTATCAACCTTTATTAGCTTGTGCATTCATTAAATTGTAGTGAAGTTTGTATTCATAAATCAATATTATGAAAAATAATTTTTCTTCAAACGTTGCCAGAACAGCTATATTTGAATATTACCTAACAGAATGGTTGGACAATATAACTTTTGATTTAAGTTTTTTTAACTTACTAAATAATATAATCTAATGGAAAAAATGGAACATTCAGAAGATGAATACAAACCGAAAAACAGAGGTGGGAGAGTCCTTGCCGGAATGATTGTGGTCTTTGTAGGTATTGTATTTTTACTCAGACAGGTTGGATATTTTTTTCCGGAATGGTTGTTCACTTGGCCAATGATTTTAATTGCCATAGGTGTTTATTCCGGAGCTCAACATTCATTTCGAAGTCGCGGATGGTTAATAATTGTAGGCATAGGACTAATATTTCTAGCACCTGATATTATGCCGGGAATTAATTTGTGGCGATACACTGTCCCGGCTATTATCATATTTGTCGGTATTATGATCATTCTTGGAAGCAATCGCAAAAAATGGAAAAAGGATTCATGGTTTAGAAACGAATATAATGACCAGTGGAAAGAAAATTATAAAGATAAATGGAAGGATTCTTGGAAGGGTTACGCGAGTCAAGGCATAAATTCTACAGAAGGAACGCCAAGTCATGACGATTATATTGATATAGTTTCCATATTTGGGGGTGTGCACAAACAAATTGTTTCCAAAACATTTAGGGGCGGTGATGTAGTAAATATTTTTGGAGGCAGTGAGCTCAATTTTATGCAGGCAGATATTCAGGGAAACGTTTATTTGGAAACTACGCAAGTTTTTGGCGGCGCAAAAATAATAGTACCACGACATTGGAAAGTGGTATCCAATGTAAATGCTATATTTGGTGGCACGGATGATAAACGAATGATTCAAAATACTGAACAGGATCCCAATAAAGTACTGATTATAGAAGGCGTTTCGATATTCGGCGGCTTAGAGATTATTTGCTATTAAAATAAATATATTCTTGGCATCAACACCTTTATCGAATAGAAGTTTTTTGACTGCATGGCTACTAAGCTTAGCAGTTTGGTGCATTTTTCATGCATGGGTGATAAACCTAGCCGGATTTGATTGGGGAGTTTCGTTTCTGGATAGTATTATAAATAATGTAATATTATCTGTCATGTGCCTCACGGTAAGTAATAATTTAAAATACTATCGTCCCGGAAAATCGCGATATGCGTATCTTTTAGTATGGTGTTTAGCAATTTCAATTGTATGGCTTTTTATTTCGTTCAGCCTAATGAATCTTGTAATAACAAATAATGTAGCCTATTTAAATTTTCTTATCAACACCCTTGTGGTACGATTTGGCACAGGAGTGCTTATAACAGGGTGTATAGCGATGTTGAGCTGGATGTGGTACAATTTGCAGGAGCAACAAGATTATGAGCATAGACGTGCCGAAGCGCTGAAACTGGCTCGTGATGCCGAACTTTATAAACTTCGACAGCAGTTTAATCCGCATTTTATTTTTAATAGTTTAAATTCTATAAGTGCATTGTCCGGAAGCGCCCCTGAAAAGGCTAGATATATGATTCAACAATTATCTGATTTTCTTCGTGGTTCAATAAAAAAGGAAGAAGATGTTTTTATTACTTTGGAAGAAGAACTCTTGCATTTGAATTTATATTTGGAAATTGAAAAAGTTCGATTTGGACATAGATTAAATAGCATTATTAATGTTCATGAAGATACTAAGGACTGTTTAATTCCTGCTCTAATTTTGCAACCATTGGTAGAAAATGCAATTAAATTTGGATTGTATGGTACCACAAATAAGGTTGAAATTTTAATAAAAGCAAACATTGAAAACAGTGTCCTTAGTATTCAAATTACAAATCCTTATGAAGAAGATTCATCTAGTAATATCAAAGGTACAGGCTTTGGTTTAAGTGCTACTAAACGAAGATTATTTTTGCTATATGGTAGTGCAGCTGCCTTGGAAAGCGTAAAGGAAGAAAATAAATTTATGACCAGTTTGAAATTGCCCTCAAATAAATGAAAAAGATAATTTTAATAGACGATGAACCTTTAGCGAGATTAATTCTGAAAGAATATTTATCTACTTATCCAATGTTGGAAATTGTAGCAGAATGCAATGATGGATTTGAAGGGATAAAGGCAATTGTAGAAAATAAACCTGACCTTATTTTCCTTGATATACAAATGCCGAAAATAAGCGGTTTTGAAATGTTAGAATTGTTAGAACAAGCTCCAGCGGTAATTTTTACTACTGCATTTGACGAATACGCCTTAAAGGCATTTGATGAAAATGCCATTGATTATTTATTAAAACCATTTAGCAAAGAACGTTTTGATAAGGCACTGAAAAAATGGCTCGAATCATCAGCCGTCAATAATGAAGGATTTGAGCACTTAATAAATTCTGTTAATCAGTTACAAGATAAGCAAAGAGTGGTGGTAAAAAACGGTACCAAAATAAGAATTATCCCGGTGCATGAAATTATGTTTTTTGAGGCATATGATGATTTTGTAAAAGTTCATACAGCAGAGGGGATATTCCTAAAAAATAAAACGATGACGTATTTTGAAAAAACGTTATCACCGCTTCAATTTACGAGAGTACATCGTTCTTTTATTATCAAGCAGGATGAAATAATAAAAATTGAACCATTTGAAAAGGAATCACATGTTGCAATTCTTAGAAATGGAGCCAGAATTCCTATTAGTAAATCAGGATATGCAAAGTTGAAAGAATCCTTAGGAATTTAATTGATTTATGTGGATGCTATAAAAATTTAAACATCTACATTCAGCGCAAATAGTTAGTTCTATTATTAAGCGAACTTAATTCCCAGGTATTCTTACCGGAGTTTGTTTGGCCGGGTCTTCTGATAATGGTGTAATTACTTCTCCTTTTATGTAAAGAACTTTGCTTTGATCAGGGATATTAGTAGTTACCGTAATTGATTTAGTAAAGGTACCATGTCCTGAATTGGAATTATAGGCAGCTTCAATATATCCGGTGGCACCGGGGGCTACCGGCTCTTTGCTCCAACTTGGGGTAGTACATCCACAGGAAGGACGAACATTTACAATTACAAGGGCTTGGTTTCCGGTATTTCTAAACTTAAATTGATACTTGGCTATATTACCTTTTTCAATCTTTCCAAAATCATATTCATCTTTTTCAAACGTAATTACCGGACCGTCCTTTTTGGTAGTGGCAGCTTTTTCAGCAGGTTTGCCCGCGGTATTTGCTTTTTGGCCCCCCGGTTTTTGTGTTTGGGAATTCAGGGAAAGAATGGAAATAATAAGGAAAAGAGGTAGTAAGCGTAGTGTTTTCATAAAGTTGTTTATTAGATACAAGACCTTCCGGATAACAATCACGGAAGGTCTTTATAATTTTTCAACAAAATGCCAAATTATATTGGCCATTGATGCTTAAAGCATTAATTATTTCTTTTTCTCAGCAGGCTTAGCATTAGTAGCAGGAGCTACTGCAGGCTTAGCAGGCATAGCGCCTTTTTCTTTAACTTCACCGCGAATGGTAACGAATTGATCCTTGCCATCACCCAAATTAGATTGAATGCTTAGTGTTTTGGTAAATTGACCTAAACGACCGGCAGAGTGAAAAGTAGCAGTGATTTCACCAGTTTTGCCAGGCATAATTGGTTCTTTGGACCAACCTGGAGAAGTACAACCGCAAGGTGTATTTACGTTATTAATAATTAACGGAGCAGTACCAGTATTTTTAAATTTGAAAGCATGTGTGTAATCCGGTCCTTCTTCTACAGCACCAAAATCATACGTGGTTTCAACAAATTGGATAGCGGGTTCACCTGCTGCTTTTTCTGCTTTTTTATCTTGTGCGAAAGCTGTGGTTGATATGCCGGCAAAAGCTAAAGCGGCAATAATGAATAACTTTTTCATAAGTGTTTGCTAAAATTTAATTGTTGTTATGGTTAGTGTTTTACAAATGTCCTGCCAAAAGTCCATTTATATGCGAATTTATAAAATTTTTTTAAAAACCTGAAGTATTTAAGCAAAAAGTCTTGCTAATACTCTAAAAATGAAGTATATAAAATATATACCCAATCCTAGGTACAGACTAATTTTACCCATTAGGTCTCCAAATTGGGCATAAAATGTATCCTTCGTTTTCAACACGATAGGGCTTTTTATAGCTTTTTCGGTCCACCAAGCTGTTGTTTTTTGCAAACTGCCATCCGATTGAATGAAGCATGAAGTGCCGGTATTGGCTGCTCTAACTATAAACATTCTTTCCTCAATGGCCCTCAATTGGGCGTACATTACATGTTGTTTATATCCATCAGTATTTTCCCACCAACCATCGTTGGTGAAGATAGTGATTATGTTTGCGCCTTTTCGTACATATTGACTGATATATTCCCCAAAAATGGATTCATAGCAAATAACAGGGGCAGCCACAATTTTATCTGAAACTTTAAATACCGAAGGTTCTTTTTGTGTGCCTAGGCTTCCACCTCCGCCTCCCATATTTATTGCGAAGCTCCCTAAAAAGCTTAAAGCATGTTCAAATGGGATAACCTCTACGCCGGGAACTAATCTACTTTTATGGTAAACGGATACTTCTTGACCACTATCCATTAATATTCCTGAATTGAAAATATCATACCATATGCCAGTTCGAACTGATAAATGTGCGCTTTCACTTTTTGTTTCTTTCGTGTATTCCTGATATGAATTCATTCCACTAATCAATTTTATTTTTGGATGTTTTTTCAAAAATGTTCTGATTTCTATTATAGAATGAAATTGATTAATATAAGATTCATTTATTTCTTCCGTTATTGCTGTTTCCGGCCACACCAATAAAATGGTATTGGTGTCTATTAATGATTCGCTCAGTCGAATTAAAGTATTTAATTGCTGTGCAGCGTTTCCTGAAAATTTTTGATATGGATCTATGTTAGGTTGAACTGCAACTGCATTTTGTAATTCCCCTTTAGGTGGAATGGGTTTGATTAAATAAGAAAAAATAATCGGAAATGCAATGACAATGAAACTTAAACTAATTATTTTATAACTTTTCTTAGGATCAGATTTAAAATTTTTAATAGCTTCAAATATTAAAATATTTACTATCCATATCCATAAAGTCCCTCCTTCAAATCCTGTATATTCATACCATTGTATCCAATTGGGCTGACCGGCCCAGCAATTTCCTAAATTGAGCCAGGGCCAATTGCCGTCCCAATTTAAATGGAAATATTCAAATCCCATCCAAAAAATACATAGGGCTATATAGGCATATTTTTTTGCCAATCGCTTTTGTATAAAATGAAACCACATAAATGGTATACACATCAACAAAGCGTTACATAAAATTGCAAGGACTGCACCACCCGGTGAGGCATACCATATCCACCAAGTTGTAAAAATATTCCATAATAAGAAAGTAAAGAAGGATACAAAAAACACCTTAGATCCGGGTTTTGCACTTTCGTTACGAATATGATTTTCCATCATCAGTAAAGGTACAAAGCCTAGAAAAATCAGATAATTTAAATGCAAAGGAGGCCATGCTAAATATAGCATTAACGCACCAAGTAAAATTAATCCGCTATAAGTAAAAATATTATTTCTTTCCTTCCACAACAATTACAAATTCTCCTTTTATAGTTCCTGATTTTAATTTTTCTGAAATTTCTCCCAATGTTCCATTCATGGTTTCTTCAAATACTTTTGTTAATTCTCGCGAAACAGATGCACGACGATCAGTCCCAAAATATTCAATAAACTGTTCTATGGTTTTTTCAATACGATGTACACTTTCATAAAATATCATGGTTCTTTCTTCCTCACTTAATAATTTTAAGCGAGTACTTCTTCCCTTTTTATGCGGGAGAAAACCTTCAAAGCAAAATTTATCAGATGGTAAGCCTGATTTAATTAATGCAGGTACAAACGCAGTGGCCCCCGGTAAACATATTACCTCAATTTCATTTTCCAAACAATTTTTTACAAGTAAATAGGCGGGATCTGAAATGCCCGGCGTTCCTGCATCAGATACCAAACAATATTTTTTTCCTGTTTGTAATTCTTCAGCAATTTGTTTGGCTATTTGATGCTCATTATGCATATGATATGCACGCAAAGGTGTATGAATATCATAATGCGCTAATACTTTTCTGCTAACTCTCGTATCTTCAGCAAGTATCAAATCGGCACTACGCAATTCGTTTAGTGCGCGTAAAGTAATATCTTCCATATTTCCTATGGGTGTAGGAATTATAATTAGCATATTTCAAATTTAATACTGTTATTGTAGGAAAATCGCATATTTAATAATTTATTCTCTGTGATAAACTCTTTTTACTCTTTGGGATATGCTAGTTAAAACTTCATAAGGAATAGTATTCATCGCTTTTGCCATGTTATATATACTATGCTCAGCATTAAAAATAATCACTTCATCACCTTCATTGACTGGTATTCCACTGATGTCAATCATACACATATCCATGCAAATATTTCCAATGGTGGGCACTTCCTTTCCATGAATATAAACTTTCCCTTTTCCATTTCCAAGCATTCTCGGGAATCCATCTGCATATCCTATTTCGATGGTAGCGATAGTTGTGTTTTGTTGAACTATGGCATTTCTTGAATATCCAACGCTTTCTCCAGCAGGAATATTTTTAATTTGTGAGATATGTGATTTTAAGGTGCTGACGCATTCTAGCTGTTGCATAACTTCTGGATCAGGATCTAATCCAAACATTCCAATTCCTAAGCGGACCATATTATATTGTGCTTCCGGAAAGCGCGTGATTCCGGCAGTATTTAAAGCATGAAATAAAATAGGATAATTTAATGCTTTTGCTAAAATGTTTTTAGTATGATCAAATAAGGATATTTGTTTTTTTGTAAATGCATCATGCTCGGAATTATCTGTTGAGGCCAAGTGAGTAAATATAGATTTTACCTCTAAAAAATTAAATTTAGTAAGTACAGATATTAATTCATTTATTTGATTTTCTTCAAAGCCTAAACGATGCATTCCGGAATCAATTTTTATATGAATTGGAAATGTTTTTACATTTTTCCGTGAAATAAAATTTCCAAATTCATTTAAAAGTTTAATACTATATATTTCCGGTTCTAATTGATAACTAAAAATGCTTTCGAATGAAGATACATCAGGATTCATTACCATGATGGGCATACTTATCCCATGTTGTCTTAGATATATCCCTTCATCAGTATAGGCTACAGCCAAATAATTTACTTTATGATGTTGTAAAACATTTGCTATTTCATGGGCTCCTCCACCGTAGGAGGAAGCTTTTACCATGGCCATTATCTTTACCTCTGGTTTTAAATAGGAACGATAGACATTTAAATTATGTATAATGGAATTCAGATTGATTTCCATAACGGTTGCATGGGCTTTTTGTTGTAATCGAACGGCAATGCGTTCTAAATTAAAGCTTCTACTTCCTTTTATAAGTATGGCTTCATTCTGGAAATTCATTTGATCAATTTCAGCCAATAACGCATCAGTGCTTAAATAAAAATATCCACTAGTAAAAACTTTATTAAGAGCTTGCATTGATTTACCTAAACCAATAAATTTATCAATATTATGATGCTTTAAAATGGAGGAAATCTCTTCTAATAATTCGTATTCTGTTTTTCCGCTTTCAAAAATATCTGAAAGTATTATTGTTTTTTTACTGTTTTGTTTCTGTTGTTCTAAAACATCCAGCGCGATACTTAAAGAAGCAGTATCTGAATTATAAGAATCATTAATTATGGTGCAGCCATTAATACCTTCTTTAATTTCCAGTCGCATTTCAATGGCACTAAGTTCCATAATTCCATTTTGAATATCATTAGGTGATATTCCTAAATATCGCAAGCAAGTATAGCATTGCATACAATTTTGAATAGAGGCGCTATCCTTGAACGGAATTATTAATTCTGTCGTATTTCCTGCTTCTAAAAGTTTTAATGCAGTTCCTTTTAGGTTTGGAGAAGTTTCTTGAATTTGTATATTGGCCTTGTTGCTTACTCCCCATGTAAAACTATTGTTAATTCCTTCCAATAATACATCATTTCCAATAACAACTTTAATGTCTTTAAATAATTTTAATTTTTCTAATTTCTTTTCTAGTGAGTTTGAAAAATTTGCTTGATGTGCATTTCCTATATTGGTTAAAATTCCAATATCCGGTTTAAGAATTAACTCAAGTTTTTCCATTTCACCGGGAAATGATATACCTGCTTCGAAAATACCTATGGTATGTTTTGGATTTAATTGACATACAGAAATTGGAACTCCAATTTGAGAGTTATAGCTCTTTGGACTTTTGCATACCCGATAATAGTTTTCCAATAATTGTGCGAGCCATTCTTTAACTATAGTTTTTCCATTGCTTCCTGTAATTCCTATAATTGGAATATTAAATTTACTTCTATGTATGGCAGCAATTTTTTGGAGGGCATTTATGGCAGATGGCCATATTAAATAATTGCAATCTGCAGGTAATTTAGTAACACTTGATTCTTGTTCTAAAATAAAATTTCTTATGCCTTTTTCATAGCATTCTTCTAAGTATTGATGGCCATCACCGGTTTTACTTTTGATGGCAAAAAATAAGGTTTGTTCAGGAATTCGAATACTTCTGCTATCTGTACCTATATAATACAACTTGGTGTCATTGACTACCCGATAGGGTGTAGCCGGAAACATAGCTAATATGTCAGAAAAAGAGTATTGCACTTTAATGGACGAAAATAGCGATTTTCTTTGCACTTTTGCAATAAATGTGCCGTCACCGGTAATAATTCATGCGACCACCCAGAAAATACACTTATACTGATGCCTTGCAGAGAATGCGACGTTATTGTGCTTATCAAGAACGTTGCCACAAAGAAGTTAAGGATAAACTTTATACCTGGGGTATGGATACAGAAGAAATAGGAAGAATTTTGGTTCAACTTATTGAAGAAAAATACCTGAATGAAGAAAGATATACGAAAGCTATTATTGGAGGTAAATTTAGGCAGAAGGGTTGGGGGCGAATTAAAATAACCCAAGCTTTGAAATCAAAAGGGATCGTAAGTAACCTAATTAATTATTCCTTAACAGAAATTGATGAAAAGGAATACCGCATAAAGCTCAAAGAGCTTTTAATTAAAAAATTAAATACCCTGAAGGCAGAGCATCCATTGGCCAAAAAGCATAAAATGGCTAGATATGCCATAGGCAAAGGTTATGAATCGGAATTGGTTTGGATGATAATTGAGGAAATTTTATTGGAAAGTGAATAGTTGGGGCATTCTTATTGCCAGGACATATTTTCTTGCATTTGGGAGAGTTGTGTTTTTACTCCCTAATTATTGGGATACATTTTGCAATTCTTATGTAAAACCTCATTTAAACTTGATACTTTTTCGAATGTACCATTGAAAAACAAAATAAAATGTTGTTAACAATGATCGTATATTCGTTATAAAAAATTGAATAACATAGTTTTATATAAATTTTTTTGCAATTCTATTTTTCATGCATAAAATCAAATTTTCGAATTAAACATCGAAAATCCTGGGTCAAAAATGTGTTGGAAATTGTATCAAACAACAATTTTATTGATGAACATCAATAATATATCAATTTTCAGTCAATTCTTACAGTCAGGACGCAAAAAAATGTGGAAAAGAGTAAACTTTTTTTCATAAAGAGAGAACAATTTGATAATTTTCGCAGTATCTTAGCACTTTGAAAGCAGAAAATGTATTGCTTTTAAAAGGAAGAGTAGGCAGCAACACACACTTATCAAGAGCTAATCCACACACACACAGCTCACTATCTGCCTGAGGAGATAATCCTAGCTTTTCCACTTTGATGAATTTGGAACCTATGGTTCTGAGCTAATTGTGTTCGCCAAAGCACATTTGTTCGATTTTATCAAAACTTAAACTGTCGCGGGTGTGCCCCCTATGGTTGTTTTACTTCCATGTCTGTACATTCGGGCTGATGTGTAATTATACGTATATACATATATGATATTTCGTCCTCAAGTTCAAAATGAAACCAAACCGGTTAAAGGTGAGGCTTTTGTGCTTTTATCCCCAATGGTAGAGGCGTTAAGATTTTTTTATACTTTATCAATCAAATTTTTATTAACTAATTTAAACAGGCATGGAACAATTTTACACGTTTCGAAAGTTTAGAGCTTTCATTGTTACTGTATTTGTGCTCTTGGTTACCTCCTTTGCGGGATATAGCCAATTGAGTGGTACTTATACAGTAAATCCATCCGGTTCTGCTACAGCGGGCAATTATCTTACGATAAATGACGTTTGTACAGACTTATCTTACGGTTACCGTTCCGACGGTGGACCTGCCAACGGTTCCGGTTCTTCCGGAAGCGTTACTATCAAAATTTATGACGGTACGTACAATGAGACACCTTATCTCAGTTATGTATCCGGTTCAACGGGGGGTGGTACTATTACCTTCCAATCAAATTCGGCCGATAGCTCTAAAGTTATCATTAAAGGTCAAACCTATTACAATTATTATGGCGGTGTTTTCACAATGTATGCTTGTGATAATATCGTTCTTAAACAAGTTACCGTTACTCAAGATGCTTCTGCTTCTTATTATGGTAGTTGTGTAGTATTTGATGGCGGTTCTAATTATTGTAGTGTAACGAATTGTTACCTAATGAGTTTAAACCCGGCTACCAGTACTTCATTTTATTTTGGTTCAGCAGTAAGTGCTCCTTTTTGGAGCTCTTATACACCAAGTTATAGCAACTCAATTACCAATAACTTAATCACCGGTGGTTATTATGGTTGTGATATTGAAGGTTATGCTTATTATTGGGCGGGTTCAGGTTATGTATATGATTATACTATTACCGGAAACCAAATTGACTCTTCTTACTATAATGCATTAAATTGTATATCTTGGAATGGTCCTGACGTAATTGCAAACAACAAAATTAACATGACCACTGCCAATAATGGTCCGGCGATGTATTTTTATACTTGCGCAGGTGCCAGTGGTGGTTCTGAAATTGATGTTTATAATAACTTTATAGCTATTACCGGTGGTAGTGGCTCTACCGGTTCAGGTATTTATACTGATTACGATAATGATTATATCCGTTTTGTATATAATAGTATAAATGTAATAGGAAGCAACTCTGCTGCTGCCGCATATTTTGACTATGATTATACCAGTTCTTGTACGGTTGAAAATAACAACTTCGTGAATTCCGGTGGCGGCTATGCCTATTGGGTATCTTATTCTTGGGGTAATCCAATCGGCACTTCTAACTATAATAATTTATACACTTCAGGTTCTACTGTAGGTTCAATGGACTACAGCGGATTGACAGCATTAAGTGATTGGCAAAGTTATACCGGATGGGATGCGAATTCCGTTTCTGCTGATCCGGGATATTATTCTTCTACCAATTTACATGCTACTGCAAATGCGATTAATAATTTAGCGACTCCACTTTCTTGGGTTACTAAAGATATTGATGGCCAAACTCGTAGTTCATCCACTCCTGATATTGGAGCTGATGAATTTACTCCTGTAAATGATGATGCTGCAGTAACTGCTATTACTAATCCTACAGGCAACTATTGCCCTGGTACACAAACAATCATTGCAACTCTTAGAGATGCAGGTGTACATACTTTAAGTTCTGTATATTTAACCTATAAAGTAAATGGTTCCACTGTTGGAACTTATACTTGGACAGGTACGCTTACTTCAGGTTCTACTGTTTCAGTAAATGTTGGTACATATTCTTTCACCAGTGGTACTTATAGTGTAGATGTTACTTCATCTATGCCTAATGGTGTTACTGACTTGAATACGGCTAATGACCATGCCGGTGTTAGTGGTTTAAATCTTGGTTTATCAGGTACCAAAACCATTGCACTGACCGGTACTCCTGATTACAGTTCCTTTACAGCTGCTGCTACTGACTTGATGAATAATGGTCTTTGCGGTGCGGTGTTGTTTAATGTTGGTGATGGTTCTTATAACGAACAAGTTCTTTTGAATCACCCAATTCCAAACTCATCATCCACCAATACTGTTACTTTCCAATCCAATAGCCATGATAGCTCTAAAGTAATCTTAACTCCATCTGTTAATTATAATTGGGTAGATGGTGTTTTGCATATGGAAAATGTAAGTTGGGTAAACTTCAACCAAATCAGTACTCACGTATCTAGTGGTTATGGTTATGGTAATGCAGTTTTATTCTCAAATGCTAACCATTGTACTGTTACTAATGGATATTTTATTGGTAGTGGCCAAACAACCAGCTATGGCTATGGCGTATTCACTTCTAATTATAATTCTTCCTACAGCAATGTAAATAATAATTCTTGTAAAGTAAGTAACTGTCGTATTTCTCAATACCAATATGGTGTTTATGAATATGGCTACAATTACGGTGCAGGTACTTATAACTATGATAATACCTATACTAATAATACCGTAGATAGTGTTTATTATGCAGGTCTTTATTTATATTATTCTCACCATATTACCGCAGACCACAATACAGTAATGGAATTAGCATATCCTTACGGGTATGCTACAGGATTAGCTGCATGGTATTGCGATACTATTCACGTGGTTGGAAATAAAATCAATCCGGGTGTACTTTGTTATTATGGTGCTTTGACATTATATGGCAATTCTGCGAGCAGTTCTGCTCATGGTTTAGTTGCAAATAACTTTGTACATTCTACCGGTTCCAGCTCATATCAAGGTAATGCTATATATATGTATGGCAACTCCTATACTGATGTAGTTTATAACAGCACTAACGTAACCGGTTCCACCGGAAGTTATGCTTTGTATGACGGTGATAATTCTTACAATTATAATACACTTGAAAATAATAACTTAGTACATTCCGGCGGCGGTTATGCTTGCTATGCATATTCTAATTATTTTTCAAATGGACATAATTATAATAACTTCTTTACTACAGGTGCATCCGGAACCAATTTCATTACTTGGGATGGTTCTACTTATACTAATGCTACTTCCAGTTTCAATTCATTCAAATCTTCTTACGGAGCTAATTCTGTAAAGACAGACCCAATTTATAATTCTGCTTCTGATTTGCATGCTATTTCAGGAAATATTAATAATAAAGGTACTTACTTCAGTGCTGTAACTACAGATATTGATGGTGTAACTCGTAGTGCTACTACTCCTGATATTGGAGCGAATGAATTTACTCCGGTAAATGATGATGCCGGTGTATCTTCAATTACTAATCCTGTAGGTGCTTATTGTACCGGTACTACTACCATGACTTGCGTAGTGAAAAACTATGGCGTGGATCCATTAAGCCAAGTAGATATTGCTTACTCTGTAAATGGTGGTACTGCTACATCTACTACTAAAACTTTCACTGCAGTTGCTACAGGCGGTACCGTTACACTTACTTTCGGTACTTATGCATTTAGCGGTACTACTAATAACTTAGTAGTATGGACAGCTAATCCAAATGGTGCTACTGATGGTAATAATGCCAATGATACTTCTAAAGCACTTGGATTAAAAGCAGGTGTTAGCGGTTCTAAAACCATCAAAACTTCAGGTGGTGACTATACCAGCTTTAATAATGCAATGTCTAGCATTATTGCTAATGGTCTTTGCGGATCTGTTGTGGTAACAGCTGATGACGGTGTATGGAATGAACAATTATCTATTCCTTCCACTTTCCCGGCTACCGCTGCTACTACTGTAACCTTCCAAGGTCATGCAGGTGATAGTTCTAAAGTAATTTTATACCATCCGGCTGATTACAATTATTCTGGTAATTATGCTTTACAATTTAACGGTTGTCAATATGTAACCTTTAAAGAAATCACTATTTCACGTGCTAACGGTTATGGTTATAATAATACCGTTAATTTCCAAAATGGTGCTTCTAATAATACGGTTTTAGGTTGTGATATTAAAGGATGTTCAGGTTTTAGCTATAATAACTTAACTGATCAATCTTCTTCAGATACTGCTAACTCAGTTATCAGCACTCGTATTGCTGGTAACCAATATGCAACTGCTGCAGCATATATTTATTATGCTAAGTCCTTTACTTTTGCTTATTGCTTATTTGATAGTGGTTATTACAATAACCTTTATTGCTACCAAGCCAGTGATTTGAATGTAAAATATTGTACTTTTAAGGATCAACAATATACTGTTACTTGGGGTGCATATTATGCTGACTTAAATTTTTACTACTCAGGAAATGTTAAAAATTCTTTAAGTGGTATTATCGGTAATAAATTTTACTCGAATGGACTTGGTATGAGTGACCAATACAGTGTTTATGGAGTTAATTCCTATCCTGTTTTAATTGCGAATAACTTCTTTATGAATACCACCGGTGGTGGTTATAATACCGGTTATTACAATTATTTTTCCACTAAACGTAAAATTGTATTTAATAGCTTCAATATTACTACTTCAGGTGGCTCTAACAATAACATGTACATTTATGACTACAGCTATTATGGCAACTCTTATACTGCAAGTATAACCGTTGAAAATAACAGCTTTAGCAATACTGGTTCAGGTTATAATGTTAATTATAATAACTATTGGGGTGCATATGCTACCTTCAATTACAATAACTATTATTTTAATGGTTCTTATTTAGGTTATTATAGCCCGGGTGGAACTGCTTCATCTTTCAGTACTTGGCAAGGTTACGGTATAGAAGGTCACGGCCAAAATGGCAATCCTTTATATACTGCTGCTAATAACCTACATGCTTATGGTGCTACTTTGAACAATAATGGCACTCCTGGTTGGGGTGTAACTACAGATATTGACGGACAAACTCGTAGTTTAACTGTTCCGGATATCGGAGCTGATGAATTTACACCGTCTGCAAATGATGCAGGTATTACTGCTCTAATTGCTCCTACCTCCGGTTATTGCGCAGGTACTGCTACAATTATTGCTACTTTAGCTAACTATGGTACTAATAATTTAAGTTCTGCTATTTTAACTTGGAGAGTTACAGGTGCTGCTACAGGTAGCGGTACTTATACCTGGACTACAGGTACTCCTCTTACTTTCGGACAAAGCGTAAATGTAAGCGTTGGTACTTATAGTTTCCCTGGTTCCGGTACTTTGAATGTATCCGTACATTCTAACCTTCCAAATGGTGCAACTGACTTAAATACTTCTAATGATAGTACTTATGCTCCAGGTTTAAATCCGGCATTAGGTGGTACAGTAACCATTGCTCAAACAGGTTCTCCAAACTATAGCACATTTGCTGCTGCAGTTTCTGATATTCAATCTAAAGGCCTTTGCGGTAATTTATTAGTACAAGTAGGAGATGGTATTTATAATGAACAAGTAACACTAGGTTCATCTTTCCCTGCTACTGCAAGTGCTACTGTTACTTTCCAAGGTAATACTTCAGATAGTACAAAAGTACATTTGTATCATCCAATGGATTATGGCTGGTCAACTAACTATGCGTTACAATTCAACGGTTGCCAATATGTAACTTTTGAAAACATGACCATTTCTCGTTCTAATGGTTACGGTGGTTATAATACTATTGTTAACTATCAAAACGGTGCGTCTAACAATACTATTAAATCTTGTAGATTGGTAGGTAACCCTGCAGGTTGGGGTTATACTGCATTGCAATCTTCTTATTCAAATGATACAGCTAACAAAGTATTGTATACGCATATTGGTGCTAACTATAACAGTTATGACGGTTGCGTTTACTTGTACCAACCCAAAGGATGGACTTTCCAATATGATGTATTTGATAGTGGTCAGTATAATAACTTCTATGTTTATTATAGTACTGACTTGAACATTAAAAATTGCGTATTTAAAAACGTTCAAACTTCATCATCATATTATAACTATGCTGATTTGTTAATGTATTATTGCGGTAATGCAAATTCACCTGCTAATGGTATTATCGGAAACTTATTCCTTTCTACCAATACAGGTATTTTAGACCAATATAATGCTTGGGGTGGTACTAATACCTATTCCATGCTAATTGCAAACAATATGTTTGTAAATACAACTAATTCCGGTTCTAATTCCGGTTATTATGGTAATTATATTGTCCATCGTAATATTTATAACAATAGCTTCAACTGTACTACCAGTGGTTCCAGCAGTGGCGCTTTATATGTTTATGATTATAGCGGATGGTATACAAGCTATGTACCTACTGTAAATATTGTTGACAATTGTATTGTAAATACAGGTGGTGGATATTGCTTATATTATAACACTTCAGGTTCTTATGGTACCATTGATTATAATAACTATTATTTCTCCGGTTCTAATATGAACTATTTCAACTACTATGGTGCTACTTCAAGCCTTACTGCTTGGCAAAGTATGGGTTATGGTTTTGATGCTCATGGTATCAATACTAACCCTATTTATCAAAGTGCTACTAATTTACATGCATTAGGTGCAGGTATTAATAATGCCGGTACGCCACTAGGATTAGTAACTACAGACTTTGATGGTCAAACTCGTAGTTCTACTACTCCTGATATAGGAGCAGATGAGTTTACTCCATCTCCAAATGATGCTTCTATTAGTTCAATTACCAGCCCTTATGGTGCATATTGTGCAGGTTCTACTCCAATCAAAGCAGTACTTACCAATGCAGGTACTTCAGCAATGACATCTTGTATTATTACTTACCGCATTACAGGCGCAGGTACCGGTACCGGTACTTATACTTGGTCTGGTGGTCCATTAGCAAGTGGTGATACTACTACAGTTAATGTGGGTAGCTACTCATTTGTTTCCGGTTCTTATAATGTAAGTGTTGCTTCTTCATTACCTAATGGTGTTACAGATGGTAATCCTGCAAATGATAGTACATATGTATCCGGCCTTACCCTAGGTATGGGTGGTACTTACACTATTGCAAAAACAGGTACTCCTAATTACAGCACATTTACTGCTGCTATAAGTGATTTAACTACCAATGGTATTTGCGGATCTGTATTGTTTACAGTAGGTGACGGTGTATATAATGAACAAATTTCTGTTCCTTCTTTACTTACTACTCCTACTCAAACTGTTACTTTCCAAGGTAATACTTCTGATAGTACTAAAGTAATTTTATTCCACCCTATTGATTATAATTGGTCTTCCAATTATACCCTTCAATTTAATGGTGCAAAATATTTTACTTTCGAAAACATGACTATTACTCGTTTCGGCGGTAGCAGTTCCGGTTTCTATAGTACTGTCGTTTCCTTTAAATCAGGTGCTAGTAATAACACCATCAAAACCGCTCAAATAATCGGTAATAAAAATACTGCTTCTTACGGTTACCCTGATGTTCAAGACAATTCATCCAATGATACCGGTAATACTTTCAATTCAGTAAGATTTTCTGAGAATTACTCAGGGCTTCAAGGAAATTGGGGTGGTTCTGCCGGTTGGATTGTAACGAGCTGTCTATTTGACTCATTAACTTATTATGGTATCCAAACTGAAAATAACCAGGATTGGAAAATCATAGGCAATACATTCCGTAACATGAAAAATAGTGGTGGTGCAAATATTTATTTGTACTATGCTAATGCAACCAAATACGATGGATCCTTCCAAGTAGTTGGTAACACTATCGTTTCAGGTCCTGCGGATGGTATTGATGACTGGTACAATATGTTCTCCGGTTCTGCTAATTACAAATTGTTAATTGCTAACAATATGATAGCTATGACCGGTGGTTCTTATGGATACCATGGTATTTATACAGGTCAACGTAATTACTATTACAATACTATTCAAGTAAACAACGGTAGCGGTGCAACTTATCCGTTCTTTATGGAAGTTGACTACTCTGCTTGTTATGGAAAACCAAGTATGAATTTTGAAGATAATATTTTCAGTAATAAAGATGGTGGTCAAGCATTATACTATCAAGAATATTGCGGTGCATCTCCAAACTTTGATTTTAACGATTATTATACTTCTGGTTCTACATTAGCAAGCTATGATGGTACTACTTATTCTAACCTTTCCGGTTGGCAAAGTGGTACAGGATTAGATGCTCATTCTATCAGCGTTAGTCCGTTATTTACAAGCAGCACAGATTTACATTGTAATTCAGCTGCTATTAACAATGCAGGTACACCTATTACCGGTATCACTACCGATATATATGGCCAAACACGTAGTACTACCACTCCTGATATTGGAGCTGATGAATTTACACCAGCTGCTAATGATGCTAGTATCTCTGCTATTCTTACTCCTAATGGTGTATATTGTGCAGGTGCTACGAATATCAAAGCAGTAATTACCAATGCAGGTATCGCAGCAATCAGTACTTGTACTGTTACTTATCGCGTTACCGGTGCTGCTTCTTATGTAGGAACTTATTCTTACAGCCCAAGCACACCTCTTGCATCAGGTGCAAATGATACAATTATAGTAGGTACTTATTCCTTTACTTCAGGTTCTTATAACTTAAGTGTAGCTTCTTCATTGCCAAATGGTGTTACTGATGGTAACCCATCTAATGATAGTACTTATGTTGCAAATATGAACTTAGGTATTGGCGGTACTAAAACTATTGCTAAAACCGGTACTCCGGATTATAGCAGCTTTGGTGCAGCAATTACTGCCCTTGGTAATGGTATTTGCGGATCTGTATTGTTCCAAGTAGGTGACGGTACTTACAAAGAACATATTGTAGTACCTAGTGTAATTGGTGCCAATGCATTAAATACGATTACTTTCCAAGGTAATACTTCTGATAGTACTAAGGTTGAATTAAATTATAATAGTTCTACTACATACAATGCAGTACTTACTTTCTTAGGTGCATCTTATACTACCTTTGATCATATTACTATCCATTCTAAATATTATATGGACGTAGTAAATATTCAAGGCGGTACTAATAATTGTACTATTTCACATGGTCAAATTCTTGGTTATTCTTCTAATCCATACTATTATGGTGTTGCATCTTACCAAGATGTTGATAATTATAACTCTATTATTGGTAACTATTTTAATTATCTTGGTTATGGGGTATATTTATATAGTGGTAGCAGTGCGGAAATTGGAAACAATATCAGCAATAACTACTTCCATCAAATAAATTATACCGGTATTTCTTTGAACTACCAACAAGATCAGTTTATTGCAAATAATAACCACATTGAAGCAGGTTATGGTAATGGATACCAATCAGGTATTTATGCTTATGGTGGTTATACTACCAGACATGGTTATTCTATCCAAGGAAACTATATCCACATGGGTCCTAACTATGGTGGTTATGGTCTTCAATTAAATGGTTTCTATAATACCAGCTCTACTCCTGCTATTGTAGCCAACAATATGATCTTAATTGATGATGCTTATTCTTACAGTGATTATGCTGTATACTTAAGCGGAAATGACCAAACTAATATTGTTTACAATACCATTGTATTGAATGGTTATTATGCTTATGGATTATATACTTATGATACTTATACCTACAATTATTCAGACTATTTTGAAAATAACATTTTAGTGGATAATTATGGTACTTATTATAATGTATTGTATGCTCCGTATGCTGACTGGGGTTATATCTTCCTAGACTATAATGATTACTATACTGCAGGTTCTAACTTTGCGTATACTTATAGCTATGGTACTTATTCTGCAGTTACTGACTGGTTCTCCTACAATAGCAATGGTAATGATGGTCACTCATTAAATATCTTACCTTCATTTGTTTCTTCTACAGATTTACACATCAGTAGCACTAATCCTTGTGCATTGAAAGGTAAAGCAACTGTACTTTCTTATGTAACAAATGACTTTGATAATGACCCTCGTACTTCAAATCCAGATATAGGTGCTGACCAATATGCAGGTTCTGTTAATGGACTTTGGGTTGGTGGTATCTCTACCGACTGGACCAATGGCAGCAACTGGTGTTCTGGTTCTACTCCAGGTACCACTGATGATGTAGCTATTGGAGCAAGTTGTACTTATTATCCTAACATTTCTACAGGTATTACTACTCCTGTATGTCATAACATTGATATCTTAATAGGTGGTTCATTAACTATCAGCGGTGGTACACTTACCTTCTATGGTAGCCACATTAATAATGCTGGTACTTGGAGTCACTCTGCAGGTAATTTAGTATCTAATGCAAGTTCCGGAAGTGTTGTTTGTCAACCTACTTCTTACTTTAATGTAACTGCAAACGGTGGTTCCTTATTCTTAGGCAACGCTACTGTATACGGTGACTTAGTATTAAATGGTGGTGTTGATTCAATCAACGGTACTACTTTAGATCTACAAGGTGCATTTACATTCAATTCAGGTGCTACACTTTCATCTGACCTTGCAACATCTACCTTGATATTTGATGGTTCAGGTGCAAGCACTACTTTACCAAATTGTAAATTGTATGCATTAACACTTAACCGTTCTGCCGGTGTTAATATGACCGGTGATGTTGAAGTTGGAAACAGCTTAACATTAACCAATGGTGCATTATCTATCGGTGCTCATAAGTTAATCCTTGATGACGCTATCAGCGCAACAAGCGGTAGCTTAACCGGTGGTACTACTTCATATCTTGACTTTGAAGGTGCAGGTACTAGTACATGGACTATTCCAACCATCACTGGTGGATTAAGTGTATTACGTATTAACCGTTCTAATGGCTTGATCCTTGGAGATAACATTAGTGTAAATGATACATTATTATTATTAGCCGGTACTTTAGATTTGACCACCAATAGTAAAACGCTTACATTACCTAACTTATCTAACATCGTTAGAAATTCAGGTTCAATGAATGCAGCGCCTACTATTACCGGTGCCGGTAGCACAATTAACTTGTACTACTTATCTTCTGTAACTACTAGCTACGAATTGCCTTCTACAGTAAATAACATTATTGTAAATGCAGTTGGTACTGTAACATTAGCATCTAACTTAACTGTTAACGGAAACTTTACCATCAATAGCGGTACATTCGCTGTAGGCGGAAATGCACTTTCCTTAGGTGGTAACTTAACTACTACAGGAACGCTTTCTACTACATTAGCTTCTGACTTGACTATTGCTGACTTTAGTGGTTCTTCAACTGTGATGAATCTTCCACAACTTGGAAATCTTCATAGCTTGAAAGTTAACCGTGCTACAGGAGCAAACATTAAGGGTAACCTTAACATTGCTAATAACCTAGACATGACTTTAGGTATATTAAATACAGATAATACAGGAACTGGCGGTAATATGGATACCATCTTTATGGCTAGCACTGCATCTATTTCTAACGAAGGTGCAACCAGCTATGTAAATGGTGTCATCCAAATTAGCAATCCAGTGGTAAATGACGGTACTACTTATACCTTCGGTAATATTGGTACTGACATTACTATCCCAACTACTGCAAGTAACCCTGCAGGTATTACTGTAACTCGTACAACTGGTGCTAATGCATCCGGTAGCGGAAGTAAAATTCTTGATCACAATGGCCTTCGTACCGGCAGAGCTGGTATGAACCGCGATTACCATATCGTTCCTACCAATAATGGTGGTTTGCAAGCTTCATTAGTATTGCACTACTTAGATGGTGAATTGAATGGTATTCCAGAAAGTGGTATCGATATTTACCGTCAACCTGATGGTGGTACTGTATACGCTTGGTTGGAAGGTGGTACTAGAAACACTACTGCTAATACTATTGCATTACGTAAACCAACTGATAGCTTCTCTCATTGGACAATGGGTGGTACTGCTACTCCACTTCCAGTTGAGTTGACTTCTTTCACTGTTCAATTACAAGATGAAACATCTGCAATGTTGAACTGGGTAACTGCATCTGAAATAAATAATGACCACTTCGACATCGAACGTTCTGAAGATGGACATTCATTTACTAAAGTTGGTGAAAAAGCTGGACATGGTACTACTCAAGTAATTAATAAATATGATTACCTTGATCGTTTCGGTCCTAGTATCTTAAGCCCTGTATTGTACTACCGCTTGAAACAAGTGGATTACAATGGAGCTTTCGTTTACAGCGACATCAAGAAAGTTGCACTTACTTCTAAGACAGAAGGTGTGAAAGTTTGGTACAACCGCGATATCGAGAAATTGCAAGGTGTTATCACTGTGACCAGCGACCGTCAGGTTTCTGTTCAAGTTGTGGATGCACAAGGCAAATTAGTAGCTGACCAAAATATCCATTTGGTAAAAGGCAATAATGCTGTACAATTGGATATGCATGGCTTCGCTCAAGGTGTATATACATTCATATACATCTCCGATTCCGGTAATGAATCAAGGAAGTTTATCAAATACTAAAAAGTTAGGGTAGCCCTTTTATAAGGGCTGCCTTTAACTTCATTATAACTTTAAAGAAAGCCCCTTGCGGATTAACGCAAGGGGCTTTCTTATTTTTATCCATGCAGCTATAATATTTAGTTTTAATTATACAATAACTAAATCCAAAGCTTGTAAAACAATTCTCTGCAGTGAAAATGAGAAATCACAAGCTATAATATTGATCAATTTCTAACAAGATAAAAGAGGTAATTATTAGCGTATGATATTTTAATTTATCGTTGAGGTTTTAAATGTTTATTGAGCGTAAGGATTTAAAATTGAAGATTGTCAACTATCAAGATTAATACGCACAAAAGTTTGTGGGTATTAATTCTCAATTAAATACGAATTTAATAAGCTAATGCTTAAAAGATTTAAGATTTTAAATCTTGTATATTGAGTCTTTTATTGGCTATCACGGCAGGATACCAAGATGCAGTTAAGCCCAAGACAATGACCGTTGCCACAATTAAAATAAAATCTGACCATTGAAATGCGATAGGGTAGGAATTCAACACAAAATAATTGTTTTCGCCTCCACCATTTATTTTTACCCAACCATATTTTTGTTGACCTAAACTCACTAAAGTCCCAAGAATAATTCCGATAATACCACCAACTACAGATAATAATAAGCCTTCATAAAACAATATCCGCCTGATAGTATGTTGAGTAGCTCCCATGCTTAATAATGCCATTAAATCTTGTTTCTTGTCAATAGTAAGCATGAGCAAGCCCCCAACCATATTAAAGGCAGCAATAAGCATAATAAAAGTAAGTATTAAATAAACAAAAAACTTTTCAGACTTCATTACTTTGTATGTGGTAGGTTCTTGTTCATACCTGTCCAATATTTTGTAATTAGGCCCAACAATTACTGCGATATCTTTTCGAATTTGTTCAATATATTTATCATTCTTGGCTTTAATTTCAAATGAAGTCATTTCTTTTGGTCGATCTTCCAACATTCGTGCAAAAGACAATGGTACAATTATAAAATGATCGTCAAATTCTTGAACAGTGGAGAATCGGCCTGAAGGATAAATACCTCTATGATTGAAAGCATTATCGGGCTCTAAAATATTTATTTCTCCTTTGCCCGGCACATAAACTTCAATTTGCCTGAAATCATCTTTCCCTTGAAGCTTTAATCGAGCAGCTACACCGCTGCCAACTAATGTATAATTGTATTCACCGTCTCGAATGACCGTAGATCCATTACTTACTCCGGAATCCAATTTCATAGTCCGAAGATACGGAGGATCAATACCTTTAAAGGTTGCAATAGTTTGTTTATCGCCATATTTTAGCACTGCATTTTCCTCAATAACTTCTGAAGCACCTAATATATATTGGTTCTTTTTAATATTATTTATTTGTTCCCTGCTTAAGTGAAAATATTTGCCTTTGATGGGCACCACTTTTAGGTCTGAATCAAAAATGTTATAGAGTTTACTAATGGTTTCTTCCAGACCGTTAAATACGGAAAGAATAACTATTAATGCAAAGCTGCAAACAGTAATGCCTGCTAAAGAAATACCTGAAATTAAATGAACTACTCCTGATATCTTTTTTGAAAAGAAATATCTTTTGGCTATAAATAAGGATAAGTTCAATGCTTTAAGAGATTAAACAAATAAATGAGTAAAAATTGCAATGAAAATTAGCTCCAAAAACACAAACTAAGTTCTCATTCAGCCAAATAAATCGTTTTATAAACTATTTCCAAGCCTTTACAGAAAGACCGGTTCCGGAACTATGTTTCCCGTTTACATCAAAATAATTTAAAATATATGCAAAAGGATAGGTCAAAATATAATAAAATGGCAAAATCACGATAAAGGCCATTGAGGTGTTTAACATCAACATTGGATACTTCATTGATAATCGCCAGCTAATTTTACCGGGAGTACCATAGGAAAAGCGCGCATCAATATTAGAAAAACCTGCCAGACGCAATTTGTCTTCAATCTCCTTAATGTTATAACCATCGCGTACATGTTCACCAATAAAAGATTCTTGACCTTCTTCTTTTACATCTGAACCACCTTGATCCGACGGAGTATTAATTAATAACATACCGCCCGGTTTTAATGAGGCGTAGAAATTCTTGAAAACTTCCACATCCTCCAAAATATGTTCCATTACATCAATGGAAATAATTAAATCATAACTTTCCGGATTACGATACTTTACCAAGTCTTCAACCCTAAATGTCACATTCTTAACCCCAGCTTTTTCAAAAAATTGGCGACAATCAGCCAAATAATCTTCTTTAACATCTACTGCAAGTATATTAAATTCAGGATGTTTGCTTGCTATATAATAAGAATATTGGCCGAAACCAGAACCTGCATCCAAAATTGAGGCTTTATTGCGTCCTTTTTCCCAGCCTCTTAAGGCTTTGTGGACGTGCCAAGCACGCAAAAGAATGAGATCGAGTATTTTATAAAATACTTTGCGGTAAAAAGGGGAGCGGTTAAAAAAGGCTCCTAATTTATCTTTAATTGGATCGTATTCCATTTGTTCAGCTTAAGTTCATTCGTTTGGCAAAAATCCGACCATGAACCTTTTTAATTAATAAAGCGCAAAAATAAACATATTTCTGCAGCTTCGTGACCAATTATCGCGTAATCCATCCAAGTGGGTAAAGAAAATACCCTTTTATTAAATAATTATCTCAATACAATAATTCTTTTTGACCAAGGCAATACTGTAAAAATGCCTAAGCCATTAGTTACATTAGAGGCAATGCTTGCCGGCTGACCAAAAGGATTTCCCATCGAATTTACAGCTGCATTTACGGTTCTCAAATAGTCATAAAATTCTTTCCGGATATGAAACATTTTAACCTCAATGCTATCTCCTTGCTTATAGCGGTATGGACCACCAATGGCAAGTTCACCGCCATTATTAATATTATCTGTAAATGTAACATCTTGCATTAAGGGATGACCACGCTTGATAACAGATGCAGAATCCATATTCAGAACCCTGATTTGCATTCTATAATAATCATTAGCAAGACTTGCATCATTCCATTTTACAATAAGGCTGTAGTTAGTATCGTGAGCATTAAAAATAGGACGAATGGATTTAATGGATACTGTATCCAACCATTGGGTTTCAGCCGTAGCTATTCTCCCTTGATGATCATCTACTTTTAATTTATAAATTAATCCGGTATGAAAATGAATTCTAGTCTTGGGTTTAAAATTAGGCAAGTGGATATAAGTACCTCCAATTTTTACGGAATCATATGAAAAGGTATATTTAAAATATTTGTAATTAAACAATTTTACATTGCTGGTATCACAATTATTAATAATTAAATCCTCTTGTAGTGGAAAAGTGTAGGTTTGCCCGGCGGAATCATATGAAACTGTTACCTCTGCACCTTTAACTTGTAATGAATTCAAGCTAATGGGTGCAAAATAATCTTGAGTATTAGAAACAGCTGCTTCTATTCCAACTAAGCCATTCAGGCTACATTGGGAGGCATCTAAATCACCTAAATAACATTCAATAGCCAATTGACTTTTGAACGCTGGTAAATTGAGCGGGATATCTTGCTGCAGTTTTCTGCATGAGGAAATTGTAACTAAAAGCCCACTAATTATCAAAATAATAATTATCGATGAAGCTGAACGAAGTTGAATTTTAAATTTCCGCATTAAAATTTAAAATTATAAGTTACTGAAGGAATTATTGGAAACAATGAAACCATTTGCCCGGTATTCTTACTTGGAATGGCCAGCCCACCCGGTAATTTTGCTAATTCTGTTTGGATATAAATAAAATATGGGTTTCTTCGATTTAAAGCATTATAAATACTAAAGCTCAAATCTGATTCGCCCCATTTTGGATGAAACTTCCAAACCAAACCTAAATCTAAGCGCATGTAGTAAGGCATTCTATAATTATCACGACCATCATTATATACAGGAGTTATTCGTGCACTGGAATAATCAATACCTTGAATGGCGGCATATCCGGTAGGCATAGTAGTTAGGGTACCGGTATTATATATAAAGGACATAGAAAAACTTAGACGCTTACTAATTTCATAAATGCCAACTATCTTCAAGTCGTGTCTTACATCATATTTAGGTTTGATGGTTTGAAATGGTGCAGGTAAAGAATCATAATGACGATAACTCCATGCTAAGGTATAACCAATCCATCCGGTTAATCTACCTTCGGATTTTTGAATAAATAATTCATTTCCATAACTCCAGCCATTTCCATAAATAAATTGATCCTCAAGATGTGGATTTAAAAATAATTGCGCAGCATCTTTAAAATCCACTTGATTACAAAGCCATTTATAATATAATTCGTCAGTGACAGTTATTTTATCTCCAAAAAGTAAAGTTGTATATCCTGCAGCTACTTGGTCTGCTTGTTGGGGCTTTACATTATTCGTGGATGGATACCAAACATCTGTAGGTAAGGATGCACCGGAATTAGAAATTAAGTGCACATATTGGGACATGCGTGTGTAGCTAATTTTAATAGAGCTCACATCTCCGGTTTTATAACGTGCAGCAATACGAGGCTCCGGTGTAAATTGTGATGTGCCTTTATAATTAAAAGCGGATAAACGAACACCATAATTTATTTTAAGGGGTTCCGATACCGTCCAATCATCAGAACCGTAAATAGCTTCATCCGCTCCATATAAAGTATTGTTATTATGGAAATTTAAGGAATTATCGGTAGAGCCTAATTGAAATCTACCAACACCAAATGTATGATAAGTAATATGCCCGCCAAATTTGATATTATGAGCAATATTAGGAGCATAATCAAAATCTTCTTTCAAGGTCCAATCTTCGATGCTACTACCAATCTGGAAATTAAAAATATCAGTTGCACTACCTAAAGTATATTGATAGTTCGTGTAGGTTGCAGTAGTATTTAAAAACATTTTTGGACTAAACAGGTGGTTCCACCTTGCTGTGCCGGTAGCATTTCCCCAATCAAAAGAAAAATTAAATGGTGAGCGATTAAAACCAAAAACATCTCTTCCAAAATATCCTGATAAATAAACTCTATTGGCCGAATCTAAAATATAATTAAACTTAGCATTTAAATCATAAAAATAATAATCCGGGATAGGATTGTAAGATGGATCGCTAGCTTGAGATTTATTATAGGCTCGAGTAAATACATCAACATAAGTCCTTCTGGCAGATATGATAAAAGAACATTTGTCTTTTACCAATGGTCCTTGTATCGTTAATCGGGAAGCAATAAGCCCAATACCGCCTTCTACGCCAAGTTTATTTGTATTGCCTTCTTTTAAATTTATATCAATAACCGACGAAAGTCTTCCACCATAATTGGCAGGATAACCTCCTTTATATAACTCAAAATTTTTCACTGCATCGCCATTAAACACGGAAAAGAATCCAAATAAATGTGAAGCATTATAAACCGTAGCTCCATCCAATAAAATTAAATTTTGATCAGGCCCTCCGCCACGAACATAAAACCCGGTGGTACCTTCTGAACCTCCCTGTACACCGGGTAGCAATTGGAGCGTTTTTAAAATATCTACTTCTCCAAAAAGAACTGGTAGTTTTTTTACATCGGCAATACTTACTTCAATTTTTCCCATTTGGGTTTTCTCAACTTGCTGCCTTCCACTATTTGCATTTACCGTTACTTCTTTTAATTCCTTAGAGGAAGTTCCTAATAAAAAATCCTTACGAATAGTATGCGTGAGTTTTATTGAATCCATTTGGGTGATGTATCCCAAATATGAAATTCGAATGTGATAATATCCCGCAGGCAAGGTTATGCTGTAATAGCCAAAAGTATTACAAACGGCACCACTTTTTGTTTCTACTATAGAAACTGCGGCTCCGATTAAGTCTTCACCGCTAGTTTTATCACGAACATAACCGCTTAAAGTAACTTTATCTTGACCAATTGCAAATGTACAGCTAAACAATAAACAAGTAAACCATAAGATTTTCTTCATTCTTTCGCTTAATAAGGTGGTGCTATGAAAATACATAGATGGCGCTCAAATGAATAAGACGAATTAAGCTAAAAAATATTTTGGCTGAATAAATAAGAGTACTACTTTTAGTGATTACTCAAGAAATTCTTCAAACCATTAATATTGGTAATTTGTGCAGAATTAACACCCTTGTGATCGGCAGCTAATAGTGAAATCCAATCAAGTACATAAATATTTTCATAGAGAGAAGCTATGCTTGCATCCATGTTCAACTCAAATGAAATATTTTTGCTTTCAGCTAATAAATCAATTAAGAATTTAAATCTTAAACTCGTACGAGCATTACTAAAACTATTGATAAAAAAGAAAACGGAATCCATTTTTCCATAGTAAGATTCAATAACATTATGGTTACATTCCGGAAGCTCATGGAGGAAAGCTTCATCTTTAGCGTTTTCTTGAATTTGTTGGCAAAATCGTAACCCAACCGGATTGCTTAGGTAATCGGTTACCACTACAATTTTCTTAGGGTAAGTAGCTTTAAATTGATTAAATAAAATGCTTGCTTTTTCAATATAAGCATCGAAATTTTTTAATTTACCGGCAACATTTGTCAGGTCATCCTTTACATCCATTTGGTACAATTCACCAAAGAATTGAATTAAATATGTTAATGAATATCCAAGTGCCATTCTAGGTTGAAAACCAGGCAAAGCATTATAAACAATATGTTGATCCCTTTTAGCCCATTCTTCTAATTTCCCGCCAGTAGTAATTACACAGATGGTACATCCATTTTTGGAGGCGGCTTCATACATGGCAAGAGTTTCTTCAGTGTTTCCACTATAAGAGCTCATAATTGCTAAAGTACGTTTGGACGCATAGGAAGGTAATTCATAATCTGAAATTACTTCTATCGGTAATGTAGATTTATCAAAAAGAAAACTTTTAGCAATCCTACCGGCAATACCGGAACCACCTAAGCCGGAAAGGATAATGTTATCAAAGTTGGCCGCACTTAAATTATGATTATGATAATTACTTAAGGCATATTCAATTTGCTCTGAAAATTTGGCAAGATCGTCTTTTTGATATTTCATATTTTAAATAAGAGGGTGGAATATTTATATTGGTGCAAAATTAGCAATTATTGAGAGGAAAACTGTTATGAAATTATAACTTCTTTTGCATAATTCTGTGTGGCAGCCCCACTTCTATAAATGGGGTTCCCGTAATTTGATAATTAAGGCGCAGGTAAAAGGGAACAGCGCTTTCTCTGGCATGAAGTAGTATTTCTGAATAACCGTGTTCTTTTGCAAATTCCTCTGAATAATAAACTAAGGTTTTACCTATTCCTTTACCCTGAAATCCTTCGCTTACAGCTACCTGCCTCATTTTAATTTGATTATCATTTATTTGACTTAATATTAAGCAAGCAATTATTTCGTTATTTAGAATTGCAACTAAATGATAATCATTAGTTTCATTAATAAGCTGGCTATAGGTATAATCGAGTTTTAAAGGAAGCCTTAGGACTTTGTATCGTAAGGCAACTGTGGACCAATAGTTTTCACTACCATGGCTTAAGGATTTGCATAAAATATCAAGCATAATTCAGGCTTTAGCGCAATTTTTACAGATTCCTTGGATTAAAACATTTGTTTCCTTAAAAACATATCCTTCGGGTTCTTTAAAATTAGGGAAAGGTAATTCATCCAAACAGTGTGTTGTGCCACAAACATTACATTTAAAATGTATATGTTGATCATGGTGTGCTTGGGTGGTAGCTGCATGTAAACAAACAGCATATCGGGCCGCCCCTTCATCATCAGGCACTTTATGGATTAAGCCTTTGCCTAAAAAACTAGTAAGTGTTCGATAAAGAGTTACTCTATCAAATTCTTCTCCCAAACTTTTTTCCAAATCCGGTTGCGATAAAGCAAAATCATGGTCGAGAAATATCTTTAATGCTTGAACCCTAGAAGAGGTTACACGCAAATTGTGTTCCTGTAATAAGTGTTCTGCTTTTTGTGTTGATATAATGGTCATAATTCAATACAAATATACAAGTGAAATATTCTTCTGGCGTTATGAAAAAGTAGTAAATTGGTTAAAATTGACAAAAATCATGATTTTTAGGGGTAAGATGCTATTGAAAACCCCCTATAAAGGTCTATATTGTTTTGAACTTTAATTTTAAATTAAAAATATGGTCTTACTTTTGTATCAAAGCAATGAATATGAAACATATACTTATACATTTAACCCTTTTTGTTTTTGCAATTTACAAGCTTGAAGCCCAACAAAATATTCAAAATGTTTTGGACCAAATAAAGTCGCCTGATACTAAAGATGAATTTGCTTACTTTGCAGACAAACCTTCACAAGTTAGTAACTCACATTTTGGTGCAGCATTAAATTATTTAAATCAACTAAAACACTTCATATAACTTTACCTACACAACTTGTAAATAATAAGAGTTTACCTGATACCATTATTGTTGGGATTGCGCCTTTCGATACTTTAAATATTACTAGTAGCTTTACACATAAAGGACCAATAATTATAGTTCGAAATGGTGTGCTCAATATTAAAGATGCAATTTTTACTAATGTTGGGGATTTGTATGTTTTGCAAAATGGTCAGGTGAATTGTGATTCATCGCAATTAAACTTTCCTCAGAGTTATTTTTATCAAAGAGGTTTAATCCTGGTCAATCATGCTAAGGTAAGTATACATAACAGCAAACTAAGTTATGGTGGTTACACTCATATTTGTAATGTAAGCGATTCGGCACAATTGTTTTTTGAAAATGTAACGCAACCTGATTTTATGACTACCGGACTAAGTAAATATGGTCAAATAAGTATTAATGGAACTAATCAAGCAGGTGAATTTATTATCCAAGATCAAGTTAAATTATCCCTTAAAAACGCATCTAATGCATTGCTTTGGCATCATTTTCCAGATACTTCTGTAATAACTTGGAGTTTTGGCACAAAAGACACAGTTTATAATTATCAATTTAATAAATTTCAAAAAGGAATTAAAGGAATTGAATACCAGATATTCGCAGATTCAGTCTATAAAATTATGTGGGGAATGATGCCATCTGCAGGTTCAAAAATCAAAATTTCTAATTCCAATATTCGAACAGTTGGACTTTGGTTTGATCATTCTCAAGATACTACCTATGTTAGTGGAATTACCAATAATACTTACTATTCCTCTTACACACTTCCGTTAAAGGATCGATCACTCACTTTATCAAATTGTAATGTGCAAACTTGGAGTTTATATGCGTTTAAAAAATCGAGAATTAATGTAAGTGGTTGTATTGTTGGAGAAATTGGAACATATAACAGTTCCAGTTTGGTGGGTAGTTCTTTCTGGAATGATGGTTCCGGCGGGTATTTGTATGCCTCTGATTCCGCCTTGAATTATTCAGTTTTTACTACAGCTTCCTCGGCAGTTCGAAGTGAAAAAAATAGCATATTTGTTTTTGGATATTCAACAATTGGATCTTTTGGATATGCTGCTGCTTTGGATCAATCCCTCTTAGTGGTTATTCAAAGTTCTATTCCTTCTGATCCTACTGTTTTTGGGGCTGCTGCTGTTGTTTACAACTATTTAAACCCATTATCTTTACCTTATGTGGATACGATGGTAGAAGTAAGTGGTTCAGCTTGGATACATCGTGGGCCGACAAGTGTTTGGATGCATTTTAAAAATAAGCAATTATTTTACCAAGCACCAAATGATACTGCCTGGAATGCTATTGCTCCTGCAGATACTATACCAGTTTCAAATCAAACTATTGCTAATTGGAATACCCATTTATTGACACCCGGTTTATATAATTTGCGTTTAAGGATTACGGATAATTGGGGGAATAAAACAGATGCTACACGTCAGGTTAATTTACTTTCCGGATTATTGACTGCGGTACAAAGCACTGAGAATCCATTCCGGTTCAATATTTATCCTGTTCCTGCAAATGATGTGTTAAATATTCAGTTTATTGATAAAAAAGATGAAACAATTCTGCTAAAGATATATGATTTGAATGGCAAGGAATTAATGGCTCAGGAATATAAATTTACTTTAGGATTACAAGGTATCCAATTCAATATTAGTGCATTCCAAAGTGGGACCTATTTGTTAAAATTGGAATCAAACAGAGGGGTTGCCTATTCTAAATTTGTCATTAATAGATAAGAGAGTTTACCTAACTTTGCATTAAATAATTTTTTATGTTTGATATGTTTGGAATGCTCGGTAAACTGGGCGAGGTTAAAAATAAAATTCAAGCCGTTAAAGATAGTCTTCCCGGCATCATGTTGGAAGAAAATGAATTAAATGGAACGGTAATTATAAGTATTAGCGCGGATAAAAAAATTCATGCTATTAAAACTTCTGATGCTTTTTATAATGAGTATACCAATGAAGAACGTGAAGCGCTCCTATTGGAGGCCATAAATAATGCTATTGTGCAAGCAGAGGCAAGGTATAAGTCTGAAATTTCTAAAAATCTTGAAGGTTTAGTCCCAAATATCCCAGGTTTAGATATTGGAAGTCTTTTAGGCGCTTAATAAAATTAGAAGAATAGCATTTATAAAAGCACTACTTCTTCTACTATGGCAGAACCGATTTCATGGTTTACTCTGTCAATAATTTTTGACCTAGAGTAGGTAAGTTCCATCTTTAAAGCTGCAGAATCAACTTTAATAAATAATTTTCCATTTTTGAGATATAAATCCCTGGTGTGCTTCTCAATCATAGTCCCCATCACCCTTCCCCAGCTATTTATTATTTGTGCCTCATAAACCTTTCCTTTTAGTTTATAGACATGAAGCATTTCGTCTATTGCTTCTTTCAGGGATACTTCATTCGATTTCTTTATCATAATTTTTACTCCCTTTACTTGTCGAAAGTTAGGTATTAAACGTTGATTATGTCTAAATATTTTTCAACAGGCTAAGTACTTAATTAATTATTACTTCACACCTTCTTAAAGCATAATTAATCACAATTCCATATGCATTAATAACATGCTGTTGATAAGTGCTTTAAATATTTGTTAATTAGTTTGTTAAGTGTTATGCATCGTAATTTACCGTAACATCCTCAGTAATCGGATGGCTTTGGCAAGTTAAGATATATCCGGCTGCAATTTCTTTATCTGATAATCCTTCTCGGTCATCCATAATTACTTTTCCGCTGATTAATTTAGCTTTACAGGTGCAACATGAGCCGATCATGCAAGCATATGGTGGGTCAATATCATGGTCCAAACAAGCATCCAAGATACTTTCAGATGGTTTTACTTGAATCTGACTTTCTTTTCCGTCCAAAATAACAGTCACCTGCGCCGGAATAGGTTCATTCCCGGCTGATTTGGGTTGTTCATCTTCATCAGCATGGGTTAATGGTGCAGAAAAATGTTCTTCATGTATTTGTATTGTTGGAATTCCTGCGATTTTTAAATATTCTTTTGCCTCGGCCATCATGCCTGAGGGGCCACAAATAAAATATTCATTATTGCTTTGGGTTGGAATATGTTCTAGCAGTTCTTTTATTTTTTCTATGTTAAGCCTACCTTTATTTCCTGTCCATTCACTAGAGCCTTGGCTTAAGCTATGTATAACCTCCAAACGATTTGGATTTTGTTCTTTTAATGCCTTAAGTGTTTTTTCGAAAATTATTGAATTTTCATCACGATTGCCATAGAGTAATGTTATTTTACTGTTTGGTTCCAAATGTAAAACACTTCTTAAAATGGACATTAAAGGGGTAATGCCGCTTCCTGCTCCAATTAAAATATAATGTTTATTATTTGCAGGATTTAATAGCGCAGTAAAATTACCGAGTGGAGGCAAAATTTCCATTTGCATTCCTTCCTTCAAACTTTGATTAATCCAAGTGGAAACTTTACCGCCCGGTGTTACTTTTACCGTTACCACTAAGTCAGCATCGGTATAAGGGCAAGAGCTTAATGAATAAGCCCTATTAAAACGATGGCCATCAATATTTACTTTAAGGGTAAGATATTGACCTGGTATGAAATTAAAAACTTGTTTATCAGGATTTTCAAAGCATATGGATACTGCTTCCGGGGTTTCCCTTACTATACGAACTATTTTTGTTGATATAAATTTTAATGCCATGGAAATCAGTTGCTGAATTCTTTAAAAAGGGTGCAAAGATACGCAGGTTTTATCAAAGAATATCTTAAAATTTGCTTACAATTTGTTTAAGCTTCTTATATTTCTTTAACCACATCGCGGGCCGTAGCCTGCGCACTTGGCGTCATGATTATTTCATTTAAGCATACATGATCAGGCCTGCTTAATGCAAACCAAATTACTTCAGCCACGTCCTGGGCTTGTAAAGGGTCAAATCCTTTATATACATTCGCTGCTCGTTCTTCATCACCTTTAAATCTGACCAATGAAAATTCTGTTTCCAATAATCCCGGATTAATTGAGGTAACTTTAATATGATGAGGCAGTAGATCTATGCGCATCCCTTTATTTATGGCATCAACTGCAAATTTACTGGCACAATATACATTCCCCTTGGGATAAACTTCTTTGCCTGCAATTGATGAAATATTAAAAATATGGCCCTTATTTTGTTTAATCATTAATGGAATCACTGCTCTACTTACATACAGTAAGCCCTTAACATTTGTATCAATCATTCTATCCCAATCTTCTATTTCACCATCTTGAATGTCTGATAATCCAACTGCTAATCCGGCATTATTTACCAATACATCAATTGCTTGCCATTCAGTTGGCAAAGTTTGAATGGCTTGTTTTACTTCTTCATTGTTTCTAACATCAAAATGGAGCGCTAAAACTTTTATGTCATATTTGCCTTTCAAATCTTTTTCAATAATATCCAGACGTTCTTTTCTTCTTCCGGTGATAATAACATTATAAGCATGAGAAGCCAACTCGTATGCCGTGCTTTTCCCAATGCCGGAAGTAGCTCCGGTAATTAATGCAATTTTTGTCATAACTATTAAAATTTGATTGCAAAGTTCGTGAATAAAAATTAGTATTCATTAGCATTTTAAACAGATATTGATTTCATTAAAATATAATTTGCCATTGGTCACTTTTTTATTTTGCAGCCTTTACTTTAACTTCGTAGCATGCTCCTCTGGTCCGTTATAATATATTTAATTATTTCCATCATTGTTGGTTTAGGTGCAGCAATTTTGGTTAAAAATACGGATGATTATCATTTGGCCGGCCGAAGCTTACCTGTTTATATTAGCGCAGCTGCATTATTTGCAACATGGTTTGGTTCTGAAACTGTTTTAGGTGCTTCTTCCGTGATGTCCAAAAAAGGATTATATGGGGTAATTGAAGACCCATTCGGTGCTTCCTTATGTTTATTTCTTTTAGGTGCATTCTTTGCACGTAGAATGTATAGGATGAATATTCTAACAATTGGTGATTTTTACAGGAATCGTTTCGGTCCAAAAGTTGAATTGTTTGCTAGTATTTGCCTTATTTTATCTTATTTAGGCTGGATCGCTGCTCAAATGGTTGCAATGGGTATTATCCTTCATGTGGTTTCGGGTTTAGAAGTTAATACAGGTATTCTTATTGGTAGTTTTGTAGTAATATTATATACGGCAGTTGGTGGAATGTGGTCAGTTTCCATTTCTGATTTTATGCAAATGATCCTAATTATAATAGGATTAGTATTGGCCTTATGGCAACTCAATTTATTAATTCCAATTCCGCAAATTATTAATAAAACGCCAAATCACTTTTTTGTATTTTTTAAGAATGGAAATTGGGCTACTCAAATCAATTATTTTGCTGCATGGATAACAATTGGTTTTGGCTCAATTCCACAGCAGGATGTATTTCAGAGAGTAATGAGTTCCAAATCTGAAAAGGTAGCTGTTCGCTCTAGTTTCATTGCGGCTTTTATGTATTTAACCATCGCATTAATTCCATTGATGATGGCTTTGTATGCAAGAATTTTGGTGCCTGAAGAATTACAAAACGACGGACAATTAATGTTACCGCATATGATTTTAAAATACACAAGTCCTGCAATACAAATATTGTTTTTTGGCGCTTTACTTTCCGCTATAAAAAGTGCTGCAAGCGGTGCATTATTGGCTCCCGCTACTATCCTCAGTGAAAATATTATATACCATCTTATACTAAAAGGAAAGGAGAAGGTAATGTTACACATTTCTAGAATATCAGTTTTGATAATTGCTGTATTATCATTGAGCATGGCATTAATGAAAAATAATATTTACGAACTGGTAGGTCAAAGTTCAGCCTTAAGCTTAGTATCGCTTTTTGTTCCACTTTTAGCTGGTATGTTTTGGAAGCGAGCTAATAGTTTAGGTGCATTAATGAGTATTTTTATGGGCATGATTATTTGGTTGATTTGTTTAATTTTAGATACAACAATTAGCCCATTATTTTTTGGCTTACTGGCAAGTATTATTGGAATGTTGGCAGGTGTATATTTCCATAAAAATAAAATATGAAAAAGATTGTGGTTTTAACAGGTGCCGGAGTTAGTGCTGAAAGTGGGATTCCTACTTTTAGAGACGCCGGCGGTCTATGGGAAGGATATAAAATTGAAGACGTAGCTTCTCCAATTGGATGGAATAAGGATTTTAAAATGGTTTTAAATTTTTATAATTTAAGACGCGCCGGTATTCGAAATGTCGAACCTAATGAAGCACATATACATTTAGCTAAATTAGAAGGAAAATATCAGGTAACTATCATCACTCAAAATATTGATGATTTGCATGAGCGGGGAGGTAGTTCTGAGGTGATACATTTACATGGAGAAATTTTCAAAGCACGAAGTACTAAGGATTCCAACCTTATATATAATTTGGGAGATGCTGATATTTTCCCTGGTGATTTGTGTGAAAAGGGTTCCCAATTACGACCACATATTGTATGGTTTGGGGAGGAAGTGCCAATGATTTCAAAAGCTATTCCTATTGTTTCAGACGCAGATATTATTATGGTGGTGGGTACTTCAATGCTTGTTTATCCGGCCGCAGGATTATTAAATTATGCCCCAATGAATGTGCCAATTTATTTTGTCGATCCAAATATTCCTGATCATTTACCTAAGAGAAATTTAATTTGTATTGCTGATAAGGCAAGTATTGCAGTTCCTATGCTCGTTAAAAAATTGATGGAAAATTAATTTTATTTTTTTGAGTATAATTCGTAATCTTCCAATTTTATATTACACTTTTTATATATCAGGGTATCACATTCAGGGTGGTTCTTTTCCTGTAAAAAATACTTTTTTTGATTAGGGGGGAAGGTACAACTGATATTATACTTACGGAGCAGATAAAATTGCAGGCTCCAAATTTCATGCATATTGGTTGCTAAGGTGATGGTAGACTCTTTTGGTATTAATCTCCCAATTAAATAAACATCATTTAACATTTTCTTATCCCTGCTTGATTTTCCTATTAATAAAATGCAAACACCCGCTAAAAGGATAAAGAGTATACCACTGAATAATTTTAATTTTCTTAGGCTATGGCTTGTGTTGAATTTTTGATTATACCATGTTTTTGTGCCGATAGCCAATGGAATTGCAATGGCTATTCCAAAGAATGCAAAAGCCGGAGTCATATAAAATTTCTTTTGTACCGGCGTTAGCATTAAAGGAAGGGAGGCTGACAAAGCAATTAATGTAAAAAAGAAAATAGCTTTAATATTTACTTTGGCTAATAGCTCTTTTATAATTTTAAATCCAAGTATAAAGTTTACTAGCAAACAAAGAAGTATGGGTACAATGATTTCTTCAAAAATCCCACCGATAATATAAAATCGATTGGATACCGTAGGATTATTTGCAACCCTATATAATAATCTTTTTGAAATGTAAAAATGCAAGCTTTCAAATGCCGGTGGATACCATAATAGGCAGTAATATAGGATTGCAGTAACACTGATTAAAATTATTGAAATGCCTAAAGCTTTTTTCAAAGTTATTTTTTCAGGGAAAGCCAACCAATAAAATATCGGACAGGCCAAAGGGAAGAAGCCGGGTAATCCTTTGGATAGCGTGGCGCAAAATGTTGCCAATCCTCCAAAAATCAAAAATAAAAGTACTTGTTTATTTTTAATTAGCGCATGAAGAATGGCATACACAGCCATTAAGGTAAATAAGCCCATGGTATTTTCCAGCATATTATTATTGAAACTCCAATAAGTAGTAGGAATGCTGATCCAACATAATACAGGAACCCATGAAAGTTCATGCAAAGATTTATCTTCAAATGGAAATATTTTCCAGATTTTAATTATTAAGAAAGCAGATAATAATGCTACTGCCAATGAATAAATTCTTTCCACATACATGCTATCACCGAATAATTTGAAGAATATGGATTGTAAGTAATAAACTAAAGGAGGTTGTTCCATAAAGTAGGGAGAACCCGCCATATACCAGGTATTGCT
>CAIKRV010000079.1 GCA_903829945.1 uncultured bacterium
AGAAGAAATTTATGCCTCGGACATTATCAGTGAAATGAAAGAAGCGAAACTTATTATTGTGGAAGGCACCCTATATCCTTTACTAACGCGCCTAAAAAATTCAGGCCTCCTATCCTACCAATGGGTAGAATCAAGAGAAGGCCCGCCACGCAAATATTATTCCATTACGGAAGACGGTAAGAAATTCCTTGAAGAGCTCAATGAAGCTTGGAGAGAACTAAATGAATCAGTACAAACAGCAATTAATAAAAACAAACAGATATGAACAAAGTTTTTCAAGTAAATATAGGCGGAATGGTATTTTCCGTAGATGACCTTGCTTTTGAACGTTTGAGTAATTACCTCGAATCATTACGCAGGCATTTTAATAATACCGATGGCAAGGATGAAATTATTTCGGATATAGAATCACGTATCGCAGAAATTTTAAAAGAACGTCTAAAAGCCGGCAAAGAAATCGTAGGCATGGAAGACGTGCAATATATTATTTCTGTCATGGGAAATCCTGAAGAATTATCCTCTGATGAAGATGAGGGTGCACAAAACGCAGGACCAAAATACGACTATACATATCCAGGAAATACAGGATTCAGTCGCCGCCTATTCCGCAACCCTGATGATAAAATACTAGGAGGCGTTTGCTCCGGTTTATCACTCTATTTTGGGATCTCCCAACCCATATGGCTCCGACTTGCTTTTGCACTGGCATTTTTTACTTTTGGTAGCGGATTCTTATTGTATATTATATTATGGATTGTCATTCCTAAAGCCAAAACCATTACTGACAAAATGGAAATGCATGGACAGGATATTAATATCCACAACATAAAAAAAAATTTCAGTGATGACGTAAAGGATTTAAAAGAAGAATTTAAAAACTTTAAAAATCCCAATTACAAAAGTAATTTTAATAATAGTAGTCATCGCTTTTTTAATTTCTTACATGATTTTTTTTACTTAGTAGGTCATGTATTTATTAAAATAGTAGCATGGGTAATGGTGGTAGCAGGTATCTTATTGATGGTATTACTGCTTACCACCATTTTCGGATTTACTCAAGCATTCACTGAATTACCGAGAATAATTGCCGGTGCGGAAAACTATAAAATGACCATTATCGGTATGGGATTATTATTCGGTATTCCATTGTTGATGATGATTATAAAAGGCATTAAATTACTATTCAATTTTAAAATTAAATCCACTGCATTAAATTTCGCATTTCTTGCCTTATGGGTAATTGGTTGGGGAATTACCATTTACTTAGGTGTATTGTATTTTGGAAATTTCACACATAAAAGTGCAGTCACCAGAGAGTATAATATTGGCAACAGTACGGTAGATACCCTCCAAATTAGTTTAATAAAAATTGAAAATGCAAAAGAATTTGCTCATTTTAATATTAATTTAAATGATGATAAAAATGCCTATTTGCTAAGTAATAACTCCAAGTTTTATGTTCGCGATGTGATGTTAAAAATAGAAAAAAGTCAGGACAGTAGTTTTCATCTTTCAGAAATAATGAGTGCTTACGGTTATACAGGAACAGATGCAAAAAGCAATCCCAATGAAATAGGATATGAATATAATTTAGAAGGAAAAAAACTGATGTTGCACTCCTATTGCTTTTTTCCTTTGGACAAGCCTTGGAGAAAACAAAAAGCACGCTTAATTATAGAAGTTCCGGAAGGTAAAACTATTTATCTGGACAAGAATATGAAACATTTTTTGGATGATATTCCAAACGTAAGTGATACCTATGATGAGGATATGTTGGGTAATTATTGGAAAATGACTCCTGAAGGACTTAAGTGCCTCAACTGTTCCGATGAAAAACCAAAAGAACATAGAAGGCATTCCAGAAAAACCGAACAAGATGAAGATTATAGTTCATAGTACAATTTGTTTTGTTGTTAGCTGATCGTTTTGTGAATTGCTTGAATCAAAAGTCCGTTGCCAATAGAGCAATGGACTTTTGCTTTTTCTTATTAGTTTTGTCGGCACATAAAACGGTATGGCTTTTGCCATACGGACAACTAAATTTATATTAGTGATAAACGCATACAATTTTTTAGCCAGTTGGCAACTCTATCCTGAAAAAGGAAACTATGAAAATGCCGAAAGACCTAAAAGTGGCATTTATAAAATTGAAGCAGGGATAGAAAAAAATCAATTATATATTTCTCAGAATTATATTACCATTGAAAACATCGGAAGCAATGCTTCGTATAACCTCATTGCCGATGGAGAAAAATATTTAATAGCTAACATTCCATTTGCAGATGCCATTCAGGGCGTTTTTCCTGATGGGATACATTTTGACATCGTGTTTTTGAAAGAAGGACAAATTGTACTTCAAGTATTGCATGAGATATTACCTAATGGCTTATTAAAAATTAATACGATAGGCACCAATGCAGATGGAAAGCCTTATAACAATACAGAAATTTATCACAAACAAATGAGTGTGCTTCCATATTCCAGTTCGGTTTCCGGAGCAGTAATTACTCCAACCAAAGAAGGTGTAATTAAGCATAAGGCATTAACCGCAATGGAAGAACAAACGAATATGGCATTGATGCAAATTCGGAAGCAAATTGAATTATTAGCCTTACAAGCTCAGGAAATTCAGAAGAGGAAGGAATTATCCATGATTATTTATCAAGCCAAGCTTACCTTTAAACCCGATATTGGTCAAACCTATTATTTGTATGAGAAAAAAGACGGGCAACATCTCATATCTATGATTTCGCCCAAAGAATGGGGATCCAGCCTACCCTATAAGTCATTTATTGCTGCGGTAAAATTATTAGCAGATCATACCTGGGTGGAATTATAAGTGCAATAAAATAAAAAGCGGGAAGGTGGAAACCTTTCGGCTTCACCCTCCCGCAATTGTAAATTTTCAGTGGCTTAGTCTTCTCTTTTCGGCCAAGGTTTCCTTAAAATAGAAACGCAGTACGCAAGGACAAGAATAATAAAAACGCCGTATAATTCACCTAATAGCATATTCGTATTGATTTATCAGGGCACGAAGATACTGCAAAAGCATCCATGCCTCCAAATACTTCATTAAAAATCATTTCTTAAAACTATCCACCCAACCAAAAACTTCTTTCAAAACGCCTGACGGTCTTGCATTTACGTTTTTACGAATTTCTTGTTCTTCTTCAGAAAGTTTAAGAAATAAACCATCCAAAGCCTTATTTGTGGTATATTTCACCAAATCAGTTTCCACCTTTTTTACAAAAGGTAATTTATTATAGGCACTGGTTATTTCAGTCCAATGTTTAGTAGCAGAGGTAGCATCCAGGGCTACTTTAATTTTTGGAGCGAAGGATTTAAATAAATCATTTGAAGTTTTTGCCTTAAAGTATTGAGTAGCTCCATTATCCGGACCTAAAAGAATATTTTTAGCATCTGTAAAAGTCATTTGTTGTACGGCATTTACAAATATTGGTTTAGCTTCCACAGCTGCATTTTCAGCAGCATGATTCATAGTAACGATAAATTTATCCACTTTTTCACCCATACCTAAGGACCTGGCCTTAGCTTCAACATTAGCGGCTTCCTGAGGAAAAGGGATTTTAAAACGTGCATTATCCAAATAACCGCCCGGCTTGTTTAAAAAGCTAACCGCTTTATCAGTTCCGGTATTCAAGGCATCTTTCAATGCACCGCCCATAGCTTCATCTGTAGGAGAACCGGAAAAAGATTGCAAGATCAATCCTCCGAATAATACTACTAAAAGTGTGATAATTTGTTTCTTAAGTTTTAATTTTGATAACATTGGTCTAAAAATTATAGTCTGGCAAATTAGTAAATATGATTGATATTTAGATAAGCCATATATAGTGTTTTACAAATCACGCGCCACTTCTAATAATATACCAAACGAAATGTTATATTTCAGCGGACGGCACCAAGAATTTAAAAGGTAATTAATAGATAATCAATACAAGAGACGAGTAATTTTACTTTTTTATACATTACATTTTTTTTCATAAAAAAATAATTTTACCTTTGCAGCCTTATTGTCCGATGGTGTAACTGGCAACACGTCTGGTTTTGGTCCAGAAGAGTCTAGGTTCGAGCCCTAGTCGGACAACTCAATTTCTTAAAAAAACCTGAGGTAAACATATGCCTGCAAGATTTAATCCCGTCAAAATTTTCTCAGGTACGAAATCCATCGGCCTGGCAGAAAAAATTGCTCAAAATTTTGGATCAGAACTTGGTGAATTAACCATCTCAAGATTTAGTGATGGTGAAATTCAAGCTAGTTATGGTGAAACCGTTCGTGGATGTGATGTATTTATTATACAATCCACTTTTGCCCCTACCGATAATTTAATGGAAATGCTTTTAGCAGTTGATGCTGCTAAAAGAGCATCAGCACATTATATTACTGCAGTGGTACCTTATTTTGGTTTTGCGCGTCAAGATAGAAAAGACAAACCGCGTGTATCTATTGCTTCCAAATTGGTGGCTAATTTATTAACCACTTCGGGTATCAGCAGGATTATGACCATGGACTTACATGCGCCACAAATCCAAGGTTTTTTTGAAGTACCCGTAGATCACCTGGAAGCATCGGTTATTTTTATTCCATTTATTAAATCTTTACATTTAGAAGATTTAGTAATTGCCGCTCCGGATATGGGCGGTACCCAACGTGCAAGATATTATGCACAAAAGTTATTGGCAGAATTGGTAATTTGTGATAAGCATAGAAAATATGCCAATCAAATTGAAGCCATGCGCATCATTGGTGATGTGAAAGGCAAAAATGTAATTATAGTAGATGATATTGTAGATACAGGCGGCACCTTGAGTAAAGCAGCAGAATTGATGTTGAACGAAGGTGCAAAAACTGTACGTGCATTTTGTACCCACCCGGTACTTTCCGGTCAAGGCTATGAAAATATTGAAAAATCACGACTCACAGAATTAGTCGTTTGTGATACTATTCCGGTTCAAGTTGGCAGAAGTTCAAAAATAAGAGTACTTAGCACGGCTTCTTTATTTGCGGATGCAATTCAAAATGTAAATGAACACGGCTCAATCAGCTCATTGTTCCGTTTACCGGATGAAGTGCAAACCACTTTGCAAATGAAATAATCCGGAAATTATGGAAACATGGCATCTTGAAATATGCCATGAATTCCGGCCGAATATTTTTAAGCATTTAAATTATGTCAGGCAATTCTTTCGGCACCATTTTTCGCATCACTACTTTTGGAGAATCCCATGGTAAAGCTATTGGTGTAATTATTGACGGTTGCCCTGCAGGATTAAATATTTCCTTAGCTGAAATACAAAAAGAATTGGACCGCAGAAGACCCGGTCAATCTTCCATTACCTCTCCACGAAATGAGGCAGATCAATTTGAAATCCTTTCCGGAATATACCAAAATAAAACTTTAGGAACACCCATAAGTTTACTGGTCCAAAATAAAGATCAGAAGCCGGAAGACTATACTTCCTTAGCAACTATTTATCGACCTTCCCATGCGGATTATACCTGGGAGAAAAAATTCGGCATAAGAGATCCACGTGGAGGTGGAAGAGCGTCTGCCCGAGAAACTGTGGCACGGGTAGCCGCAGGGGCCATTGCCAAGCAATTATTGGCACAATATAAGATCAGCATTCAAGCATATGTTAGTGCCGTTGGTAAAGTAATTAATCCTATCCCCTATTCTGATTTGGATTTAAATAATACCGAAAATTCCATCATCAGAAATCCGGATGCTGAAAGCGCGACTAAAATGATTGAAGCAATTAACCTGGCACGCGAACAAGGCGATAGTTTGGGTGGGGTCATCACTTGCATTATTAAAAACTGTCCACCCGGCTTAGGCGAACCCGTTTTTGATAAATTACATGCTGACTTAGGCAAGGCTATGCTCAGTATAAATGCTGTGAAAGGCTTCGAAATTGGAGAAGGTTTTCAAGCAGGCAGTATGTTAGGCTCAGAGCATAATGATCCTTTTGAAATGAAAAATAATAAAGTTGGTACTACTACCAATCATTCAGGAGGCATACAAGGAGGCATTTCTAATGGGGAAGATATTTACTTCCGTATTGCTTTTAAGCCGGTAGCTACTATTGCTCAAAAACAAAATAGCATAGATAATGCCGGCAATGCTGTAAGCCTGGAAGCCAAAGGTCGTCACGACCCATGCGTAGTACCAAGAGCAGTGCCCATAGTAGAAGCCATGGCAGCATTGGTACTGGCGGATCATATGCTTCGTGCCGCCACTAATAAAATTTAACATAATTAACTCAAACCTATAATATGCAAATAAAACGTCCTATGGATTCACTGGTCATCATGAATGAGTTGGTGCTTCCCAATGATACCAATACCTTAAACAACCTTATGGGTGGCCGCCTGCTGCATTGGATGGACATCGCCGCAGCGATGTCCGCCGGTAAGTTTGCAAAAAGCACTTGCGTGACCGCTGCTGTAGATAAGGTATCCTTTAATCATCCTATACGCTTAGGAGATGTAGTAACTATCCAGGCAAAATGTGTACGTTCTTTTAATACCTCTATGGAGGTTCATATTGAAGTATGGGCACAAGACATAAAAACCGATAATAAAGTAAAAAGCAATGAGGCATTTTACACTTTCGTAGCTTTGAACCAAGAAGGCCAACCCATTCCGGTGCCACATATTGAGCCCCTCAGTGAAGAGGAAAAAATTCTTTATGATTATGCCTTGCTACGTAAACAATTAAAATTATTAATGGCAGGGAAAACCAACCTCGATAAGGTACCCGAATTAAAAGCACAATTTGACCGTTGGGCCAGTGGTGAAGAAAAACATTTCGTCGCCATTTAATTAAAAAAAATCCCGCTTCAAAAACTGAAGCGGGATTTTTTTTAATTTATTATTCTTAATCCAATTTGGATTTAAATATTTTTTCGTCAACCTTATCTTTATCGCCTAAATAAAACCAGGAGATATTGGTGGCATATTTACGGAAAGCATCAGTTAGCTCTTGGGTAGTTAAGCTGTAAACATCATCTTTAAAAGATTCCGCTTTCTTCCAAGAACCACGCAGTTCGGAAATGCCATAAGTAAGTGCTTGCGCAGAATTAGTTTCCTGACCCATATAAAAACCGGTTAAAAAACCTTCTTTTTTATCTCGCAATTCTTTTTCAGTAAATCCATCCTTTTTAATTTTACGAATTTCATCCATCATTACTTGCACCGCATCATTGGGCTGCGTTGTGGAAACATAAACGTTTCCGTAAGGATTGAACAAGCCCGCTACGGATGCACTGGGCGCATAAGAAAGATTGCGTTTGGTACGCACTTCAACAAATAAGCGTTCTGCCAATATAGAAGCTCCTACGCGCATCGCCAAGGATTCTCTAGTGCCGGTTGGCGGCGCAGAAAAGATGCCTTGAATATAATTTGTGGCAATTTCTCTTTCTTCAATATTAACCGTTGAAGTGTTTATTTTTGGAGGATTAGAAACAAATGGATCAGTAAGGCCTTCAGGTAAGGAAGCAAATGCTGTACTGACTTGTTTGCGTAATTCTTCCATATTTACCTTGCCCACTACTACTAAAACCATTTTCCTTCTGGCCATAATTTTAGCATAATGTGCTTTCAATTGATCAATAGTAAGTGCATTTACAGATTCCGGACTGCCATCCGGATCAGCTTCATAAGGGGTTCCTTTAAAAGTTGTGCTTAGACTCATATTATGCAGCTTGGAATCCGGATCACTTTCTTGTTGTTTTAAACCGGATACAGAGGCACCTTTGACTTGTTCAAAACTTTGCATATCCCATGCCGGATGACTCACCAAATCAGCCAATAAATCAAATGCGATATGCCAATTTTTATCAATGGTTCTAATTTCCAAAGTACTATAATCGTAACTGGAATTAGTATTTATAATAATACCTTTTTGTTCTGTAAGGTCATGCCATACATTTTTAGGATATTTTTTGGTACCGCCATCTGCAGCTACGTTCAATGCTAATCCTTCTATGCCTTGCGTGGCCAGATTATAATTTTTTACACCACCGGTAACAAACAAAATTGCACTGACTACATTATTGGTAGATGGCTTTAAAATGACTCTAATGCCATTTATAATTTCATACTGAACAGCGGAGGTATTGCTTGTCATGGCAGTTTTAGGTTTATTTGCATTATTAGCGGGTTGAGCAGCAGCAGGAGTTGTTTTGCTTGCTACCTTTTTTACTTGGGCAATAACAGCACTTGTGCTGCAAACCACGAGTAAACATAAGGATATATATATCTTTTTCATTATTTTAAAAGTAATTATAAGGTTTTAAAATGGTTTATTCGCTAGCTTTAAAATATGCATCTAAGCCTATTTTTTGCTTCAATGCCGAGGATACCAGGATTCCTGAAACATGTGGTTTATCTTTCACATATTTGTGGACAAAATTAATTATGTCGGCACGATTCACTTTTTTAACATTCGTAATATAATTATTAAAATAATCAATACTTGCTGATGCCCACCAGTAAGTTACCAAATGCACAAACTCTGATGTTTTTTCTTTGCTATAGGTATCTGATATTTCTAACATATCTTTGCCAGTTTGCAACTGTTCATCCGTAAAATAACTTGGATCATCCCATTTTGCAATTTCTGCATTTAATACCTCCATGGCTTCCTTCGTTTTTTCTGCCACGGGTACCAACACAATATTTATTGGACCCACATATTTTTCAGTTTGATAACTTACTTGTACTTGATACGCTAAACCGGCATCAATTAATGCCTTTTGAAATTTGCTGTTTTTCTGAGAAATAATATACGAAAATACATCAGCCGCATAGGTAGCTGGTAAATCATTACGCGTATCAGGACCTTGCCAGCCGTACATGATAATCGGAACTTGCGCATTTTCCGATTGAGTAACAAAATTAATATTTTTTGTTAATGGCTTAAATTCCGGAATCGGATATTTTTCCCATATATTGAACGAAGATGGTTTCCAATCACCGTAAATTTTTTCTGCCAAGGCAGCCACATCCGCATGGTTTACATCACCGGCAATAACCAAAATAGCATTATTAGGATAGTAATAACGATCCTTTATCCCTTGCATGATTTCCGGCGTTGCATTTAATATTACTTCATATCGGCCAATGGCGTTTTTACGCGGGAATAAATCACCGTATAATTTTTTATCCATATCCTGCAATAAATAAAATATCGGATTGGATTCATCGCGTTGAAACTCCCCTGCTACTACTACATTTTCTTTTTTCATTTCTTCGGGAAGAAACTTTGGAAAACGCATAGCGGAATTCATAAATTTCATTCCATCCTCTAATTTCGCTTTATTGAGCGTAACAAAATAATTTACGCGTTCATTGGTGGTAGTACCGTTAAAAATAATACCCAACTCATTAATCCTGTCTAAAAAAGCCTCTTGTGAAGGATAATCCTTATTGGCTTTAAAAAACATGTGTTCATAAAGATGCGCCAAACCTTCCAAATCCGGGGTTTGTACAAATGCACCATTTTTAACCGCTAGTTCAACAGTAGCCAGAGGCACACTATGATCCTCGATGGTTAGTACTTCCAATCCATTTGCTAATCTGGATAAATAAAAATTGGATGGGAGATTGTCTGTTTTCATAGTTTGAGATTTGGCAGGAAATGCCTGTAATAATACGCCTGCTAATAGCACCGCGCATGTTCGTTTAAATCTTTTCATCTTTTTTGGTAATGTTTAAAACCAACGCTTCTACGTTCAAATAGAAATGAAAGTTACCCGCAAAGGTAATTCTTAGTTTGAATTTATAAGATTTTTATAGAAAAAGGGAGGTAATTTCAATTTAAATAATTGAATTTCATATATTTAAATATTTCATCTCCAAAAGTAATTTGTTCCGAAGGCTCCATTTTTAATTCCTATATATCAATACTTTGACTAATATATAAAATCAAGAGCGCCTAAAAAGACATTTAGACGCTCTATCCCAATAAAATTAACACCGTTTTAATTCATCTAGGGCTTTTGGTAATAGCAGCTTATATAACAGTTCAGCAACATACTGTTAACATGGTCGTATCTTATTGTTTTATTTGTGACTTGTATTTTATTTTGATGCTGGTTTTGCCAAGCCGAATATTTTGAATTTGCCACTTGTAAGGCTTCATCAAGTGTTAGACCTTGGCCTTTAAATCGCAATTTTATTTTTTGCTTAATGTTAAAAAAATCCTTTATTTCGTTCAACCCTCTCATATACTTTTTAATTGTAGGATACTTTCAATGCCTCAAATAAGCCATTAGGAAAATCAATGGAATTTGCATTTTCAATTTGAAAAAAGGCATTAAATTTTCTTCCGATGCCATTGATCAATCCTAAAATAAATGCTGAATATTCACGAATTTTCGTTCTGAAATAAACATATAATTCAGCTTCGTTTTCATTAGTTACATATATAGTATAAGAAGAAGACAATTTAGAATTCGGAACTTCATTTTCTAAAATATTGCCATGTATCTTATTTAACTTTTTCAAAAATATCGGAAAACTAAACGCTTGGTTTTGCAATTCGTTTTCATAGACGGTCTCTGCCCAATATTCTCCTGATTTTACAAGCAATTCATCAATAGCAATATTTAAATATTGTGAGGCATGTTCAATAAACTTTTGCATATCAGATTTTGCATGTTGATCAACTTTTAATAAGTCGTCGTAATTAAGATTAGAAATTTCCAGAATAGCATTCCAGGATTTCTTATCATAATTTGATTTTATATATTTTTCTAAAGAAAGTACTACAAGATTATTCATTTGTTTTTAATCAAATAATTTAATGATTACACTTACAAAATTAGAATACTAAAGAATTAACTTTTTAGTATGATTTAAGGTATAGATAGTATAATTTTAGGATTTATAAGAGATGCATCTTATAAATAAAAAAACACGCATTAAATGAAGTGCAAAACAAAGATGAATGAGAAGATTTTACTTATTATTTAAGCGATATGTAACAGGTGACATCCGGGTAAGCTTCTTGAAAAATTTACCAAAATAAGATGAATCACTATATCCTAAATAATCAGCAATTTCATTAATAGGTTTGGTGGTTTGACGGAGCATTACTTGGGCATCCAAAATAATCATTTCTTGAATAATTTCTGTAGGCGTTTTCCCGGATACTTCCTTAATGGTATTGCTTAAATGGGTAGGACTGATAAATAACATTTGTGCATACGCACTCACGGAACGCTCCGTTAAATAATTTTCTGCAACTAGTTTTTTAAATTTATCTAATAAAATTAAGCCTCTGCTTTTAGGAGTGTCTTCTACAGGAACTTCAATTTTTTTATACAGTTCTTCAATTTCGAGGAACAATACATTTAAATAGTGACGCAAGATATCTTCCATTCCTTCATGTGGAAGGGTCAGCTTATCGCGCATAATTTTAAAAATTAAAGTTAAGCGGAAATATGCTTCATCATCTATATCAAAAACATTGGTAGCTTCAGGTTTAAAAAATGGTAAAGCGGATAAATTAATTAAACTTCCTCCCCTCTGAAAAAAATCCTCGGTAAAAAATATTTTTAAGGCTAAATAATCTTCACTCCTGTTTTCCCAATAGCGAACTACTTGCGGCGGTACCAATACAATGGAATGAGGCTTTACTTCATACTCCTTTAAATTACATTTCAAGTATGCATACCCGCGCATCGTAATATTAATGGCAAAAAATGCACTGCGATGTGGTTTATCTACAATGCCCATTGGAATGGTTTCATCTGAAATAAAGAAACCATCTAATTCGTTTTGTACATCACGAACCTGAAAAATATGGTCTTCTAATGATCTTAATGGTATCATTTATTTCTTAATCCCTGCAATTTGGGAACCAATTTAGAACTTAATTAATCAAATAATTATGAATTTTGTTAACATTACTAATATACACTAAAATTAGTTTTA
>CAIKRV010000080.1 GCA_903829945.1 uncultured bacterium
AGCGGGAGTAGCTCAGTTGGTAGAGCATCAGCCTTCCAAGCTGAATGTCGCGGGTTCGAGCCTCGTCTCCCGCTCAAAAATTTGAGCGGCACAATAAGATTGGGTCGGTAAACTTGACTGAAAGGTTTCTGATAAAGTTCAGAAACTGAAGGGTAAATCCCTGAGAAAGAACAGTTGATGGGCACAAAAAATGCCGATGTAGCTCAGCTGGTAGAGCACTTCCATGGTAAGGAAGGGGTCAAGGGTTCAAGTCCCTTCATTGGCTCAAAAGATTGGAAGATAGTGGATTGGAAGATTAATTCTTTAGGTAACACCTCTTGTTTTATTCTTACATTTCATTGTATTCTAAGTTGATAGATTATACATTTATAACTTATAATTATTAATAATTTAACTTAACTATTTAAACGTCATGGCAAAAGAAAAATTTGAGAGGACAAAACCTCACGTCAACATTGGCACGATCGGGCACGTAGACCATGGAAAAACAACCCTGACCGCTGCTATTACGCACGTATTATCTAAAAAAGGATTCGCTCAGGTCCGCTCTTTCGATTCAATCGATAATGCTCCTGAAGAAAAAGAAAGGGGTATTACTATCAATACTTCACACGTAGAATATGAAACTGACAACCGTCACTATGCACACGTTGACTGTCCAGGTCACGCTGACTATGTAAAGAACATGGTTACCGGTGCTGCACAAATGGATGGCGCTATTCTTGTGGTTGCTGCTACAGATGGTCCAATGCCTCAAACACGCGAACATATCCTTCTTGCTCGTCAGGTTGGTGTGCCTCGCTTGGTGGTTTTCATGAATAAAGTGGATAGCGTTGATGATCCTGAACTTCTTGACTTAGTTGAGATGGAAATCAGAGATTTATTAACCTTCTATAACTTTGATGGTGATAATACCCCAGTTATTCGTGGTTCTGCACTTGGTGCATTGAACGATGATCCGAAATGGGCTGAAACAGTTGTTCAATTAATGAATGCTGTGGATGAATATATTCCAATTCCTCCACGTTTGGTGGAACTTCCATTTGCTATGTCTGTGGAAGACGTATTCTCTATTACCGGTCGTGGTACTGTTGCTACCGGTCGTATTGAGCGTGGTGTGACTAACACTGGTGATGCAGTTGATATCGTTGGATTTAACGAAGATCCTTTGAAATCTACCGTAACTGGTGTGGAAATGTTCCGTAAAATACTTGACCGTGGTGAAGCCGGTGATAACGTAGGTCTTTTATTACGTGGTATTGAAAAAACTGATATCCGTCGTGGAATGGTGGTATGCGCTCCGGGTTCTATCAAACCTCATACTGATTTCAAAGCTGAAATTTATGTATTGAAGAAAGAAGAAGGTGGACGTCACACTCCGTTCTTTAACAAATACCGTCCGCAATTCTATTTCCGTACCACAGACGTAACCGGCGAAATTACTTTACCGGAAGGCGTTGAAATGGTAATGCCTGGTGATAATATCACAATTTCTGTGAAACTTATTGCTCCGGTAGCTATGGAAAAAGGTTTACGTTTCGCGATTCGTGAAGGTGGCCGTACAGTTGGTGCAGGTCAGGTAACTGAAATTGTAAAATAAATAGTTTATAGAAAAAGTGAGTGGGTTTTTGCTCACTCACTTTTCACTATTTTAAATACAAAGGGGCGTAGCTCAATTGGTAGAGTGGCGGTCTCCAAAACCGTAGGCTGTGAGTTCGAGTCTCCCCGCCCCTGCAAAACCATAGAGATAAACGATTAGATAATATGCTGCAGAAAATAAGAAATTCCTTGAGCCTTACCTTCGATGAGTTGGTACACAAAACTACTTGGCCTACTTGGGCGGAATTGCAGAATAGTGCAATCGTTACCCTTGTGGCATGTTTAATTATCGCAATTATTGTATTCGCTATGGATACTGTATTCGATAACTTTTTTAAGTACGTGGTTTATACTTTGATAAAATAAACAATGGCCGACTTCAAATGGTACGTGATTCGGGTTATATCCGGTCAGGAGAAAAAAATTAAAACGCATCTCGAAAACGAGTTGAAGAGGGAAGGCTATGATACCAGAGTCAACCAAATCCTTATTCCAATGGAAAAAGTGATTCAGTTGAAAAATGGTAAAAAAGTAGCTAAGGAAAGAAATTATTTCCCTGGCTATGTATTATTAGAAGCTGTATTGGAAGGAGAATTAGCACATATTATTAAAAGTATTAATGGTGTAGTCGGTTTCCTTGGTGCAAAAAATGGTGAACCGGATGCTTTGCGTCCTTCGGAAGTTAATCGTATCCTCGGTAAAGTGGATGCTATTAATGAAGCGGGAGATAACGTGGAAATTCCTTTCCATATTAATGAAGCCGTAAAAGTAATTGATGGACCATTCAATGGCTTTAGCGGAGTAATTGAGGAAATCAACGAAGAGAAAAAGAAATTAAAGGTAATTGTAAAAATATTTGGCCGCAGAACTCCTTTGGAATTAGGATATATGCAGGTTGAAAAAGAATAAATTTTAGAGATTTTTGCATAGGTAGTTATAAAACTTCTTATTCAATATTAACATTTTTAGCAAATGGCAAAAGAAATATCAACATTCATCAAATTACAGGTAAAAGGCGGCGCAGCTAATCCTGCACCTCCAATTGGTCCGGCTTTAGGTTCCAAAGGTGTAAACATCATGGAATTCTGTAAGCAGTTCAATGCAAGAACGCAGGATAAGGCCGGTAAAGTGCTCCCGGTAGTTATTACCGTTTACACGGACAAATCCTTCGAATTTATTATTAAGAACCCTCCGGTTCCTGTACAATTGATTGAAGCAACCAAAATTAAAGGTGGTTCTCCACAACCTAACCGTAACAAAGTTGGTAACATCTCCTGGGATCAGGTACGTACCATTGCTACGGATAAAATGTCCGACCTCAACTGCTTTACCGTTGAATCTGCCATGAGAATGGTAGCCGGTACCGCAAGAAGTATGGGGATCAATGTAACCGGAAACGCACCTTGGAACAATTAAGCAATTATTAAAATGGCAAAGATTACTAAAAAGAGAAAGCTGGCTATAACTAAAATACAGCCTGACAAACAATATAGCCTGGAGCAGGCAGCAAACTTAGTGAAGGAAATTACTTCTACTAAGTTCAATTCATCGGTGGATATTGATATCCGCCTAGGTGTTGACCCTCGTAAAGCAAACCAAATGGTACGTGGTACCGTAGCCTTACCGCATGGTACCGGCCGCGAATTACGTGTATTGGCATTAGTATCTGCTGATAAAGAAGCTGATGCTACCGCAGCCGGTGCAGATTTTGTAGGGTTAGATGAATACTTAAAGAAAATTGAAGGCGGTTGGACTGATATTGATGTAATTATCACTACCCCGGATGTAATGCCTAAATTAGGTAGATTGGGTAAAGTATTAGGCCCTCGTGGTTTAATGCCAAATCCTAAGGCGGGTACCGTAACTACTGATATCGGAAAAGCTGTAAAGGAAGTAAAAGCCGGTAAAATTGACTTTAAAGTTGATAAGTTTGGAATTATCCATGCTTCTATCGGTCGTGTAGCATTTAGCCCGGAACAAATTTTACAAAATGCTACAGAAATGTTGCAAACCGTTTCAAAATTGAAACCTTCTTCTGCTAAGGGTGCCTATTTTAAAAGCATCACTCTTTCCAGTACCATGAGCCCGGGAATTCCAGTAGATAGTAAAACTGTATCCGGCATTTAATTCTTTAAACAGGATTTTTTTAACTTAGAAACCAATGAAAAAGGAAAATAAAGAAGAAGTTATAGCAGGCCTAGTTGCATTGCTAAACTCGAATACCAATTTTTATGTAGTGGATTCTTCTGCGCTAACCGTTAATCAGGTTAATAATTTGCGTAGAATTTGCTTCAACCAAGGTGTAAGCTTACAAGTGGTAAAGAATACGCTTATTCAAAAAGCACTTGAACGCGTAGGAATGAATGAAGATTTTTCAAGTATTTTGAAAGGTTCTTCTTCTATCATGACCGCAGCTGACCCAACCTTGCCGGCTAAATTAATTAAGGAATTTCGTAAAACACACGAACGTCCGGTATTAAAGGCGGCTTATATCCAAGAATCATTATACGTTGGTGATGAAAATTTAGATAACTTATTAAAGATAAAGAGCAAGGCTCAATTAATCGGCGAAGTTATCGGAATGTTACAATCTCCAATACAAAATGTTATCAGTGGTCTTCAAGGTCAAGGAGGCAAAATTGCCGGTATCTTGAAAACACTGGAAGAAAAGAAAAGCGCATAAGATATCAAATAAAAACTGTAAAGTCCGGGCTCCAATCTGAGCTTCCAACAGAAGGAAACCCCGGCAAGAATAACTTAACAATAATAATATTAAACTCTAAATTAAAATGGCAGACGTTAAATCTATTGCTGAAACACTCGTTAATCTTACTGTAAAAGAAGTAACTGAGTTGGCACAAATCTTAAAAGACGAATATGGCATTGAGCCGGCAGCAGCAGCTCCAGTAATGATGGCAGCAGCAGGCGGTGGCGATGCAGCAGCAGCTCCTGCAGAAAAAACTGAGTTCACTGTAATCTTAAAAGAAGCAGGTGGATCAAAGCTTAATGTTGTTAAGCTTGTTAAAGACCTTACCGGACTTGGCTTAAAAGAAGCTAAAGAATTAGTTGACGGCGCTCCAAAACCAGTGAAGGAGAACGTTTCTAAGGATGAAGCTGAAAAAATTAAAGCCCAGTTAGAGGAGGCCGGTGCTGCAGTTGAATTGGCATAAACAATCAACTCATTATCAGCTTATAGACCTGTGTATTTTATGCAGGTCTTTTGTCGTTTATATATAATTTACTTGTAAATCCTTAAAATTAAAGCCTTGGCAAAAGAAAAGAGCGCAGGCAGAATTAGTTTCGCCAGCTACGAAAACGCACTTGATTACCCAGATTTTCTTGAGGTGCAGTTGCAATCCTTTCAGGATTTTTTCCAATTGCAAACCTCTGATGAAGGAAGGATTGAAGAAGGCCTTTATAATGTGTTCGCGGAAAATTTTCCTATTTCCGACTCACGCGGCTTGTTTGTCCTGGAATTCCTGGACTACTTTGTTGATCCTCCAAAATACTCTATCGATGAGTGTATTGAAAGGGGATTATCCTATAATGTTGCTTTAAAGGCAAAATTGAAGCTCTCTTGTACCGATCCGGATCATGAAGACTTCGAAACTATTGTACAAGATGTGTACTTAGGTACTATTCCTTATATGACTAAAAATGGCACCTTTATTATTAATGGTGCTGAACGTGTAGTTGTATCACAATTACATCGTTCTCCCGGTGTATTTTTTAGTCAAACCTTCCACACTAATGGTACTCGTTTATACTCAGCCCGTGTTATCCCTTTCAAGGGCTCATGGATGGAGTTTGCAACTGATGTAAACAACGTTATGTTTGCTTACATTGACCGTAGAAAGAAATTTCCGGTTACTACCTTACTTCGTGCTATCGGTTTTGAGTCGGATAAAGATATTTTACAAATCTTTGGTCTTGCCGAAGAAATTAAAGTATCTAAAGCTCGCTTAAAACAATTAGTGGGTCGTAAGCTTGCTGCAAGGGTGTTGCGCAAATGGGTAGAAGACTTCGTGGATGAAGATACAGGAGAAGTAGTATCCATTGAACGTAATGAAATTATTCTTGAACGTGATACTATCCTTTCTGATGATAATGTTGATTTAATTACCAATGCACAGGTAAAAACCATTATCCTTCATCGTGAAGACATGGAAGGAAGTGATTACGAAATCATTTATAATACCTTACAAAAAGACCCTTCCAATTCCGGTAAAGAGGCATTGGAACATATTTACCGTCAATTGCGTAATGCTGATCCTCCTGATGAAGAAACCGCTCGTGGTATTATCGAAAGATTATTCTTCTCTGATAAGCGTTATGACTTAGGTGATGTAGGTCGTTATCGTATAAATAAAAAATTGAATTTGGTAGAATCATCTGATACTAAGGTGTTGACTACCAATGATATTATTTCTATCATAAAATATCTCATCGAGCTTTCTAATTCTAAAGCTGATGTGGATGATATTGACCACTTAAGTAATCGTCGTGTGCGTACCGTTGGTGAACAATTGTATGCTCAGTTTGGTGTTGGTTTAGCTCGTATGGCACGTACCATTCGTGAACGTATGAACGTTCGTGATAACGAGGTATTTACTCCTACGGATTTGATCAATTCCCGTACCTTAAGTTCGGTAATTAATTCGTTCTTCGGAACTAATCAATTATCTCAGTTCATGGACCAAACCAATCCATTGGCTGAAATTACACACAAACGAAGAATGTCTGCACTAGGTCCCGGTGGTTTATCCCGTGAGCGTGCAGGATTTGAGGTTCGTGACGTACACTATACGCATTATGGTCGTCTGTGTACTATCGAAACACCGGAAGGTCCGAATATCGGATTGATTTCTTCGCTTTCCGTGTATGCAAAAATCAATAGCATGGGCTTCATTGAAACGCCTTATCGCCGTATTACGGATGGTAAAGTAATGCTTAATGAACCTGTAGTATATCTAAGTGCTGAGGAAGAAGATGATAAAGTTATTGCACAGGCTAATGTGGAAATTGACAAGAAAGGTAACTTCCTTGTAGATCGTATCCAAGCACGCCAAGGTGGTGAATTTATTATTTTAGAACCATCCAGGTTGGACTTCATGGATGTTTCTCCTAACCAAATCGTTTCTATTGCTGCATCATTAATCCCATTCTTGGAACATGATGATGCAAACCGTGCCTTAATGGGATCCAACATGCAACGCCAAGCAGTTCCACTGATGCGTCCATCTGCTCCTATTGTAGGTACCGGTATCGAAGAACGTATTGCGAAGGATTCTCGTGCCATCACTATTGCTGAAGGCAATGGCGTGGTGGATTATGTAGATGCTGACAAAATTATTGTTCGCTACGAACGTACTCCTGATCAAGAAACGCTTGAATTTAACGACGAATACAAAACATATAAACTTACCAAATATCGTAGAACCAACCAAAATACTGCCATTACTTTAAAGCCTATCGTAAGAAAAGGTCAAAAAGTAAAACTTGGCGATGTGCTTTGTGAAGGTTTTGCTACTGAAAACGGTGAATTGGCCTTAGGAAGAAACTTATTGGTGGCATTCATGCCATGGCAAGGGTATAACTTCGAGGATGCCATCGTGATTTCAGAAATTGTGGTAAAAGATGATTTGTTTACTTCAATCCATATTGAAGAATATGAAATGGATGTTCGCGATACCAAACGTGGTATGGAAGAATTTACCAATGATATTCCAAATGTGAGTGAAGAAGCAACCAGAAACTTGGATGAGAATGGCTTAATACGTGTAGGTGCAGAAGTGAAGGAAGGAGACATCCTAATTGGTAAAATTACACCTACAGGTGAATCAGAGCCTTCTCCGGAAGAAAAACTTCTACGTGCAATCTTCGGTGAAAAAGCCGGGGATGTAAAAGATGTATCTTTACGCGTTCCTCCATCCGGTGGCGGTGTGGTTATTGATAAAAAATTATTTGAAAGAGCTAAAAAAGAAAAATCTTCCAAGGATAAAGACAAAATTGTACTTACTAAGCTTGAAGCTGAGTACAAGAAAAATCTGAATGCCTTGAAGGAAATGGCCAATGCTAAACTTTTAACAATTTTGGAAGGAAAAACTTCAGCCGGAATTGTAAATGTTTATGGCGAAGAAGTATTGGCTAAAGGCTCTAAATTCAATGCTAAAAATATTAGCAAATTGGATTTATTAGAAACTGATCTTAATCATTGGACCAGTGATGCTGAGAAATCTGATTTTGTTAAGCAAATCATTCAGAATTACAAAACCAAAGTGAATGAAGAAACCGGTCGTTATAAACGCGAACAGTTTGCCATCAGCATTGGTGATGAACTTCCAACCGGCGTTATGAAACTTGCGAAAGTTTATGTTGCGGAAAAGAGAAAATTGAAAGTAGGGGATAAGATGGCCGGTCGTCACGGTAATAAAGGGGTAGTTGCTAAAATTGTTCCTTTTGAAGATATGCCATTCTTGGAAGACGGTACTCCTATGGATATCGTATTGAACCCACTGGGTGTACCTTCTCGTATGAATCTTGGACAGATTTATGAATCTGTTCTAGGCTGGGCGGGATTGAAACTGGGATTAAAGTTCTCTACACCTATTTTTGATGGTGCTACTTTGGAGGAAATTGATGGATATATGGGTCAAGCCGGCTTACCTAGATTAGGTAAAACTCGTTTGAGAAATGGACTTACCGGAGATAAGTTTGATCAACACACTACAGTTGGAGTAATTTATATGATTAAATTAAGCCACATGGTGGACGATAAAATGCATGCTCGCTCCATTGGTCCATATTCACTCATTACACAACAGCCGCTTGGTGGTAAATCTCAATTTGGTGGTCAGCGTTTCGGGGAAATGGAAGTTTGGGCACTGGAAGCTTTCGGTGCATCTAATATCCTACAGGAAATGCTTACAATCAAATCCGATGATATTATTGGACGTGCTAAGACTTATGAAGCCATTGTAAAAGGTGATAATTTACCAGAAGCCGGCTTACCTGAATCATTCAATGTATTATTGAATGAGCTTAAGGGTCTTGCATTGGATATAAAAATGGATTAAAAGCAAATTATTGCTTTGAAATATACCTTATCGGGGGAAAGAAATTTCCCCCGATAATAACTGTCCGAAAGGATAGCTTACACATGAATGATTTTTTTGATTACAAGCACTAAGCATATTAATAAAATTTAAATATGGCCTTAAAAAAGGAAAAGCAAAAGCTGCAAAGCGATTTTAAACAAATTTCAATCGGATTGGCTTCCCCGGAACAAATCCTTGAATGGAGTAATGGAGAAGTTAGTAAGCCTGAAACTATAAACTATAGAACTTTCAAACCGGAAATGGGAGGATTGTTCTGTGAAAGAATTTTTGGTCCTGTAAAGGATTATGAATGTCATTGCGGTAAATACAAACGTATTCGCTACAAAGGCATCGTTTGTGATCGCTGCGGTGTGGAAGTTACTGAAAAGCGTGTACGTCGTGAACGTATGGGACATATCAACTTGGTAGTTCCTGTAGCGCATATTTGGTACTTCAAATCACTTCCGAATAAGATTGGTTACCTACTTGGCTTACCGGCCAAAAAGTTGGAATTAATCGTTTATTATGAAAGATATATTGTTGTTCAGCCGGGCATCAAAGGAAATGATGGTATCAGTTACTTGGATTTCTTGACTGAAGAAGAATATTTAGATATTTTGGAAACGCTTCCAAAAGAAAACCAATTATTGGAAGATGCGGATCCAAACAAGTTCATCGCTAAAATGGGTGGTGAAGCTTTAATTGACCTTTTAGGTCGATTAAGCCTGGATGATTTATCTTTCTCACTTCGTGACCAAGCTTATCGTGAAACTTCTCAGCAACGTAAAAACGAAGCTTTGAAGAGATTAAAAGTAATCGAGGCTTTCCGTTCTGCAAATTTAAATTTTGAGAACAAACCGGAGTGGATGATTATCAAAACGCTTCCTGTTATTCCACCGGAATTGAGACCTTTAGTTCCTTTGGATGGCGGTCGTTTTGCTTCTTCCGATTTGAACGATTTATATCGTCGTGTGATTATTCGTAATAATCGCTTAAAAAGATTAATTGAAATCAAAGCTCCTGAAGTAATCTTACGTAATGAAAAACGTATGTTGCAAGAAGCTGTTGATTCTCTATTTGATAATAGTCGTAAAGCGAATGCAGTAAAAACTGAGGGCAACCGTCCTTTGAAATCTTTAAGCGATATGCTGAAAGGTAAACAAGGTCGTTTCCGTCAAAACTTACTCGGTAAACGTGTGGATTATTCCGGTCGTTCTGTAATTGTGGTGGGACCTTGGCTCAAAATGCATGAGTGCGGATTGCCTAAAAATATGGCCGCAGAATTATTTAAACCGTTTATCATTCGTAAACTCATTGAAAGAGGTATAGTTAAAACTGTAAAATCTGCGAAAAAAATCGTAGATAGAAAAGATGCAGTTATTTGGGAAATACTTGAAAATGTATTGAAAGGTCACCCGGTTATGTTAAACCGTGCCCCTACTTTGCATAGATTAGGTATTCAATCTTTCCAACCAAAATTGGTAGAAGGTAAAGCCATTCAATTGCACCCATTGGTATGTACCGGATTTAATGCGGACTTTGATGGTGACCAAATGGCCATCCACGTACCACTTGGAAATGCTGCTGTTTTGGAAGCGCAATTATTAATGTTGGCTTCTCATAATATTTTAAATCCTGCCAATGGTAATCCTATATCAGTACCTTCTCAGGACATGGTATTAGGTTTGTATTATATTACTAAAGGTCGTAAATCTGTTCCGGATCACAAAGTGAAAGGTGAAGGAACAATATTTTACTCTCCTGAGGAAGTACTAATCGCGAATAATCACCAAATGGTGGATCTGCATGCTTGGATCAAAGTAAAAGTAAATGTATTGGATACTGAAACGAATACAATTAAACCAACTTTACTTGAAACTACAGTAGGTCGAGTTATTTTCAATGAAGTAGTTCCAAAAGAAATGGGCTATATAAATGAACTTCTAACCAAGAAGTCATTGCGTGAAATTATTACTCGCATTTACCAAGAAACAGGCTTGGCAACGGCTTCTAAATTCCTAGATGATATTAAGGATTTAGGATTTACTTACGCCTTCCGCGGTGGATTATCCTTTAATTTATCCGATGTGCCGGTACCTGCTGAAAAGGCGGCTATTATTGCTGAAGCGCAAGTGGAAGTTGATGAAATTACCGAAAACTATAACAATGGTTTTATTACCAATAATGAAAGATATAATCAGGTAATTGATATTTGGACGCGTATCACCAATCGTGTAACCGAGCAATTATTAAAGCATCTTTCAACCGATCAACAAGGATTTAATTCCGTGTATATGATGTTGGATTCCGGTGCGCGTGGTTCCAAAGAGCAAATTCGTCAGCTTGGAGGTATGCGTGGTTTGATGGCAAAACCAAGAAAGCACGTGTCAGGCGGTGGTTCCGGGGAAATTATTGAAAATCCAATTCTTTCTAACTTCTTGGAAGGTTTGAGCGTATTGGAATACTTTATTTCTACACACGGTGCTCGTAAAGGTCTTGCGGATACGGCTCTTAAAACTGCGGATGCTGGTTACTTAACGCGTAGGTTGCATGACGTAGCTCAGGATGTTGTAGTTCGTGATGTGGATTGCGGTACACTTCGTGGATTGGTGGTTTCTGCATTAAAAGATAACGAAGATGTTGTTGAAACATTATTCGAACGTATTTTAGGCAGAACATCTCTGCATGATATATACCATCCGATTACGGGTGAAATGATAGTAGTTGCAGGTCAGGAATTGGATGAAAGAATTGCTAAAATCATAGATGAAAGTCCGATTGAAACCATTGAAATTCGTTCAACCTTAACCTGCGAAACCAGACATGGAATTTGTGAAAAATGTTATGGTCGTAACTTAGCTACCGGTAGAATGGTTCAGCGTGGTGAATCTGTAGGTGTAATCGCCGCACAGTCCATCGGTGAGCCGGGTACACAGCTTACCTTACGTACTTTCCACGTGGGTGGTACTGCATCAAAAATTGCTTCTGAAAGTCAAATCGTTTCAAAATTTGATGGTAAGTTGGAATTTGAAGGTGTGCGTACGGTACCATTTGAAACTGAAGATGGCACTGTAGAAGTAGTAGTAGGTCGTGGAGGTGAAATTCGTGTAGTAGATAAAAATACAAAGGCGATTTTAATTTCTTACAACGTACCTTACGGCTCTCACCTAAATATGAAACCTGGTGCAAAAGTTACCAAAGGTGATAAGATTTGCGGATGGGACCCATACAATGCTGTTATCCTTTCAGAATTTACCGGTAAGGTGAAATTCGAAAATATTATTGAAGGAACTACATTCCGTGAGGAAGTGGATGAGCAAACCGGTCACCGTGAAAAAGTGATTACGGAAATGCGTGATAAAACAAAAATCCCTACAATTCGTGTATCCGATAAAGGCGGTAAAACTACCAGAGAGTATAACTTGCCGGTAGGTGCACACATTGTGGTTGATGATAATAAAGGCGTAGTAGCAGGACAAGTACTTGTAAAAATACCACGTGCTACTTCCAAGACTCGAGACATTACCGGTGGTCTTCCACGTGTAACCGAGCTTTTCGAAGCACGTAACCCAAGTAATCCGGCTGTTATTTCTGAAATTGACGGCGTAGTAAGTTTCGGAGGTATTAAGCGTGGTAATCGTGAAATCATGGTGGAAAGTAAAGACGGAGAAATCAAGAAGTATCTTGTTCCGCTTTCTAAACATATCTTGGTTCAAGAAAATGACTTTATCAAGGCGGGTGATCCATTATCCGACGGTGCCGTTACACCAGCTGATATTTTGAAAATTAAAGGTCCTTATGCCGTACAACAATATATCTTGGATGGTATCCAAGAAGTATATCGTTTGCAAGGTGTAAAAATCAATGACAAACATATTGAAACCATTGTTCGCCAAATGATGCAAAAAGTATTGGTGGACAATCCGGGTGATACACGTTTCCTTGAAAATGAAGCCGTGGATAAGTTTGATGTTATTGAAGAAAACAACTGGATCTTTGATAAAAAGATTGTTACTGATATCGGTGATTCACCAAACTTTAAACTTGGACAAATTATATCTACCCGTCAATTGCGTGAAGAAAATTCAAGCTTGAAACGTAAGGATAAAAAAGTAGTAGAAGCGCGCGATGCCATTGCAGCTACTACCAGTCCGTTATTACAAGGTATTACACGTGCCAGCTTAGGTACGCATAGCTTCCTTTCTGCAGCTTCCTTCCAGGAAACTACGAAAGTATTAAATGAAGCAGCGATTTCCGGAAAAGTTGATACGCTCATGGGATTAAAAGAAAATGTTATCGTAGGTCATCGTATTCCGGCAGGAACTGGCATGCGAGATTATGATGATTTAATCGTAGGTTCCCGTGCTGAATACAACCAGCTATTAGCTGCGAAATAATTTAATTAATCAATAATTATTGGGTTATTAAGTGTTAAGTTCTTCTTTGCATTTTAATAACCCAATATTTTTAAAAAATATTTATAAATATGTCTAAACAAGATACTGAAAACCCAAACCCAAACCAATTGAATATTGAGCTCCCTGAAGAGATTGCGGAAGGTATATATTCAAATTTGGCCATCATTACTCATTCCAATTCTGAATTTGTACTTGACTTTATACGCATTATGCCGGGGGTACCTCAGGCAAAAGTAAAATCAAGAATAGTACTTACGCCTCAACATGTAAAACGTTTGTGGAAGGCATTGAGTGATAATATTTCAAAGTTTGAATCTATCAATGGCAAAATTGAAGATAAAGATGGTATGGATGTTCCATTCCATTTTGGTGGTCCTACCGCTGAAGCTTAGTAGCTAGCCGAATAAAATTTTTATGAGGTCCCGTATTGAATATTATTTCATACGGGACTTTTATTTTATCATAATTAGCAATTTTCCGGCGTTATCAAAGTATTCTATATATTTGCAAGGTATGAAAACGGCAAAAGCGTACACTTTAATCCTTGTGGTTTTTTTCTGCACAGCTTTCTTGCTGGCGCCAAAGATTTCGTACGCTAAAAATCCCGATAAAACTCGAATTTTGATTATTCTGGACTGTTCGGGGAGTATGTATTCCAAATTTGGGAAAGCTGATCGAATTACAGCAGCCAAAAAGATTTTAATTCATTTGGTGGATAGTATGCGCAAAGTACCCAATGTACAATTGGCATTGCGTTGTTACGGCCATCAACACGCCGCTAAGGAGCACGATTGTAAGGATTCCAAGCTTGAAATTCCATTTGGAGATAATAATGCCGATGAAATTGTTTCTTTTGTTAAGCAGGTTAAACCTAATGGATGGACGCCAATAGCGTATAGTTTAACTGAGGCGGCATCGGACTTCCCGGATAGTAAGGAGCGGAACGTGATAATGCTTATTACAGATGGGCTCGAAGAATGTGATGGAGATCCATGTGCGGCCTCCAAGGCACTATTGGAAAAAAAGGTTACACTGCAGCCTTTTATTATCGGCATTGGGCTTACCGATAAAATGATGAAAGAATTTGATTGCGTAGGGAAAAATTATAATCCTAAGAATGAAAAAGATTTCGGCAGGGTGGTTTCCGGTGTTATATCTCAGGCTTTAGATAATACTACCGTGCAAGTTCAATTATTGGATGAAAAGAAGATGCCATATAATACCAATGTCCCAATGGTCTTTACTGGTAATGTAAGTGCAAAATCGAATGCTTATTTTATGCATACTTTGGATGCTGCAAATAAGCCTGATACCTTTTCCATTGATCCGAATTATACTTATGATTTGAAAATATTCAGTGTACCTATGGTGGAACAAAAGAATATCCCTTTACAAATAGCGCATCATAATATAATAAGCTTGAATGTCCCGATGGGTTATTTATCCGTTAATGCAGCGTCTTATGAATATAATAATGTGTCCTGTTTGGTTAGGCGTGCAGGAAGTACAGATATTATAAATGTACAAAACATGAATAGTTGGCAACGCTACCTCAGCGGATTATATGACATTGAAGTATTGTGCATGCCACGTATTAAAATAAAGAATGTATCCATCAGTGGTAGTGAGCCCGGGAAAGTCCAAGTACCGGATCCGGGGAAATTGGAGCTAAATTACAAAGGGGACGAAGTAATTGGCAGTGTATATGTCCTGCGAGATCAGAAACAAGAATGGTTATTCGATTTTAAAGGAAGTTTGAGCACAAAAAAGGAAATATACCTCTTACAACCGGGGAAATATTTATTTATTTATCGCCCTTTAAAATCTACGACTGTGCTAGATACCCATGCCGAGAAATTCAATATTTACTCAGGGCAAAGTACCAGTATGAAGACCGAATAATCCTTAAGCTTAAGGTATTTAAGCAAAATAGCATCCTTTTATTAATTCAAAGTTGCCGTTCCTTAATTCCGACTTTTTTGATTGTGGAATCCAAAATATCTTTGGTTCAACATTTAAAAGCAAAGGAACGATGAACAAGATATCCAAACTTCAATTAAGAATAAACAACCAAGCGATGACCAAAGTTGCTTATTTGGAACAAAACAGCCCGTTTTTACCGGGTCTGGCGGAAGCAATTTCAAATGCTGAAGAGGGAATTGGGAAGTTATTTCCTAAAAGGATGAGCAGAAATCAAAATAATTCGAAAATAAATCGAACCCGCCAGCATAAAATGGATGAACAGAACGTTATATCAATTATACATGTGTTGCCCGGAAAAGAAGGAGGATTTTTTATGCCATTAAACAAGAAGTATATTGATACTATAAGCCTGCAAAAAATATTATCTATTAAAGCAGGAAGCTTAAGTTTTAAAAAAGCACATTTTTTATCAATTTTTACCAATCGTCGTGCCATTGTTTTTACCGGAAGCGGTGCCTCTGCCGAGGAAGCTAAGTTCATGGCTGATTTGTGGTATCATGAATGGAGAAAGGATCAAAAGCATAAAAACATTGCCGTTAAAATTTTAGACAAAGAATATGATTTTACTCTTAAAACCAATGGGCATATATATGCCGAGGTAAAAATAAAATACGCCTTTAAAGTTTTACACTGATTATCCGTAGATAATATGCGTAATTATTTATGCGCAGTCTATCATAGTTTTTTTGGTAATAAGCTCTGTTTTTCAGAGCTTATTTTATTTGGTGTAATCTGTTGTGCTTTATAATAGTAAATCCAGTTTTTTACTGTTTAAATAAAAATTTTTCCGTTCCTTAAGTGAAATCCACCGTTCGTTAATTTCCCCTTTTAGTAGTAAAGTGTTACAATTATCTTTGATTTAAATATTTGAGATAATGAAATATTACTACTTCTATACCTTAATCAATTCCAAAACAAATAAGGAGTACATCATGTTGACCAATGGCCATTTGATGGGTTCTTCCTTATTGTTTTGTAGGCAATACAAGGGCGCAATAGGTAGTCTATTAGCAGGTGCAAATATTTAAAGTAGTGTATGAATAATGAATGGTGGGTTGAATTTTGGTAGGATTAAAATAGATTTTTATGCAAGACATTCATAAGGGAAAAAATGTGCCAAGGTTATTAATATTTGATGATCAACTATTTCATAATGATGGAGAAAATTACTTTGGTACCGATGCACGTATTACTTTTTTAATGGGTCTGAAAGGACAATTTAAAAGTGTTCATTTTTTTGCAAAAGCAAAATTAGTTTCGGATAAATACATAAATGAATCTTTTATCTTGAATAAGGATATAAAGTTTCATGAAATTTCATATCCATCCGGTATTATAGAAACTATGATTACTCGCATTTTGTTTTTGCCAAAAATAATTCGACAAATAAAAAACGTATATACCAAGGAAGATTATATGGCACTACCATGGCCTCATCCCTTGAGTTATTTGATTTGGCATACCTGTAAGCAATGGAAAAATAAGCCTGAATTTATATTTTTTGCCCGTCAAAATGGATATACGGCCATGGAGCATAACAAAGCTACTTTAGAAAATAATTTAAAACGTAGCATACTCCATCGTATGGGATCTTATTTTTACAAGAATGCCTCCAATGAAATTGTATTTGCTGTTGGGAAAAGAATGAAAGAACGTTATGAAAATAAAATTGCCAAAATTTATGAAATTCAATTTTCAAGAATAAGTGAAAAAGATATAGCGAAGGCGAAATCCAGTTCCGGCAATGCTAAATTGAAATTGCTTTATGTAAGTGGACATACTGATTATGGTTTAGAATCAATGTTACTTTCAATGGAATCCTTGCTTAAAATTGGGGTGGACCTAGAACTTCATATTATTGGCAGATGTAAAGATATAAGTACATGGCAACTTTTAGTCAATCAGAAAGCGCTTACAAATAATGTTTACTTTCATCCCGAGATAAATCATGCCAATGGATTGTATTCCTATTATGCTAATTCGGATTTGATGGTGGTGCCGGTCTTAAAGGGTAATATGCCTAAAAGCATAACAGAAGCCTTAAGTTTTGGATTGCCCATTGTTGCTCCCTATTCGATAGCAGTTGAAGATGTTTTAACCCATCAGGAAAATGCCTGGTTATTTAAAACCAATGATTTTTGTAGTATGGTAGACGGTATTTACTATTTATACAAAAATAAAAAAATAAGAGAAGGCTTAAAGGCAAGTTTTGACTTACAAAATAAAGTGTATACTATTGAATATCAATATAAAATATTAAGAAATGCCTTAGCGGATGCTCATCAAAGACCTACAATTAAAACAGGTAATATTGTTAAATTGAATAATGATGGAGCTAATCAAGGCTTAAAACCTTCAAAAGTAAGTATGCAATGGTTGATGCGTTTATTATGAGTTAACAAGCAGATAATCATATAGTATATAATTAAAAAACTTAAAAATTAGATATTCCTAGCTTAATTTGTAATAATTTTGCACTTTAAGCGTTTCTAATAACGGCATTAATTTAGAACGAATGTTTTTATCGCATATTATTTCCCAATTCAGCTTTAGCGATCATAGTAGTTTGTCTATAGCGCTTATGGCATTGGTAGTATTAAATGGCTTAGGCATCATTATAGGTGTAGTGAAAGCTTTAAAAGCCGATAAATAGTCTCTTTATTATTTTATTTAGCTAAGTCTATATTCATTTGTACCTTTGTTATAAGTTTGCATGCTTAGTCAAACTTTATAAGCCGTTTCATGTTATTTGCTATTTCAAAAATAATAATCAAACCTTTTCAGTTAGTCCTATTATTGGGGCTCATGCTATTAAATTCCTGTCATTCATCAAATAATAAGGATGATTTTAAAATTACAAATTTTTCGGTTAAAGGTTTAGATTCATTACATAAAGCATTAGACGGGGAAATTAAGGAGCAACCTAATGCTATATGGCCGCTGTTTCATCGTGCGCAATTATTTGTAGCCTTAAAGGATACCAATAATGCTTTAGCAGATTTAGAAACAGCCTTGCAAAAGGATACAACTAAGGAGCAGATTTATCTTTATTATGCCAAATTAAATGAAGATCATGCCATTATTACTAAAGCAGTAAATGCTTATAAGCGCGTCCTACAATTGAATGTAAAAAATACTCAGGCATTATTAGGTTTAGGGCGTATTTATTACCATATTCAAAATAGGGATGAATCCTTTAAGTATCTTAATAAAGCTATTGAAATTGATCAATATGCTGCCGAGGCCTATTATTATCGAGGGCTAAATTTTAAAGAATTGGGTATGACTGAAAATGCATTAAAAAGTTTGCAAACAGCAGTATCTGTAAACAACAGATATTATGAGGCATATATGCAATTGGGTTTGATAAATTCATTGACTAAAAAACCTATAGCCGCTGCGTATTATGAAAATGCAATTCGCATTAATCCGGCGGATCCGAGAGCATTTTTTTCCAGGGGATATTATTTCCAAACTGTGGATAGCACCGCCCTTGCCATAAAAGATTATTTGGAAGCCATTAAGAGGGAACCGGGGGATAAGCATGCACAATATAATTTAGCTTTTAATTATTACACGCAAAAGAATTACCCTAAAGCATTAGAGCATTTTAGCCTAGCTTATCAATTAGATTCAACCTTTGAATATGCAAAATCCGGCATTGATTCATGCAATTTCATGATGCATAAGCCAATAAATAAACGGAAATAATAATAGGTGTACTTGTTAAATTACCCGGTTAAATACTAAATAATTTTCTTTTTAGCCACAAAGCATTTTTTTAAAATACTTTTTAAAACATCAGTATCAATATCTGCCATCTTTTTAAAATGAAGGCATGAACCTTCCCATTTATATTTTCCCAATTTCTCTAAATCTTGTTCCATTTCCGGATATTTGGCTCCATAATAGATAGTGATATTTGCCTTCCTTGGAGAAAATCCTATAATAAAAATTTCACCACTGCGGCCACTATCATGGGTATAGGTGTATGATCCGTAGCCAATCATGGCAGGCCCCCACATTTTGGCTTCCATTTTGGTAATTTCTTCAAGCATCTTTAAAATTTTAATGCTGTCTTCCGATTTTACTACATCTTCCAAATTTTGAAGGAACTGCAGCGGACTTTGTTCCGTTTGTTGTGTCTTATTTTTTGCCATAATTATGCAAATTAATAACTTTAATTCGTTTAAAACATTACAAGCAAAATTATTCATTTTAAACATGGAAAATTTAATGAATCAGGTTATTATAATTTGATTAAATTCGCATTTGAGAATTAACCAACAATAAATTTACATCATGAAAATTAAATTAAGTGCATTAATGATGCTCTCTTTGGGCATATTTTTAATCTGTTTAGAAGCATGCAAAAAATCCATAACCATAGGTCCTACGCCGGCAAATGTGGATATTACCTGGACCGTGGCAGGAGGCAAGTTTACCTTTAGAGGTTTAGGTAAAAGTGGCCCATTAACAATTGATTCAGTTATGGTTCCCGGGAAATTGGATAGTTTTGTGAAAGCAAAGGGATATGCATTGACGGATATTGTTTCTTGCACGATTAACAGCGTCAATGCCAGAATTACAACTCCTTCTTTTCAAAGATTTGATAAATTTAGTAATATGTCTGTTTATTTGAACGCCAAAGGTCAAAGCCCTTTGCAAGTTGCAAGTTTGCCAAATGTACCTAAAAATGCAAGTCAGGTAGATTACTCTAGCTTTAGCAGCACAGATTTACGCAATTATTTAACAGCAGATTCGGTTCGTGTAACTGCAAATGCCACTGCTTCGGATACAATTGCAAATTCATTTAAAATGGATTTGACTTTGAGGTATAAAATCACTTTTAAAGGTCAATAAATTATTAAATCAGTCCGGTAAAAATTACCTGTAGGGTAGTATCTTTGCAAATCTGAAAAAAAATATAGCAGAATGATTACAGCACGATTCCCCGATGGTAGGGAGCAGCAATACGAAAGCGGCATAACCGGTCAAGAAATAGCTCAGAAAATTAGTCAACGATTAGGCAAAGAAGCTTTAGCAATAAAAGTGGATGAAGAAGTTTGGGATTTATCACGACCAATTACTAAGGATGCCGGTATTCGGATTTTGACTTGGGAAGATGAAGAAGGCAAAAAAGCCTTCTGGCATTCCTCGGCGCATTTAATGGCTGAAGCTTTAGAGGCTTCATTTCCCGGAATAAAATTTGGGATTGGCCCCCCGGTGGATAAAGGATTTTATTATGATGTAGATCCTGGACAAAATGAAATTACTCCTGATAAACTTGAGGATATTGAGAAAAAAATGATTGAACTTGCCAGGCAAGGCAATAAATATATTCGCACGGATGTAAGTAAAGCAGATGCAATTAAATATTTTACAGAAAAAGGTGATGAGTATAAATTAGAACTATTAGAGGATTTAAATGACGGCCAAATTACTTTTTATCAACAGGGTAATTTTGTAGATTTATGTCGTGGTCCTCATATCCCTGATACCGGTTTTATTAAAGCAATAAAATTAACAAGTATTGCAGGCGCCTATTGGAGAGGAAATGAAGACAATAAACAATTAACCCGAATTTATGGTGTAACCTTCCCTAAACAAAAAGATTTAGAGGAATATTTAGTTATGTTGGAGGAAGCGAAAAGACGCGATCACCGCAAACTGGGGAAGGAAATGGAGATTTTTACCTTTAGTGATGATGTAGGAAGCGGATTACCTTTATGGTTACCCAATGGCGGTATTATTATTGAGGAATTGGAGGCGCTGGCTAAACGAACCGAGCGCGAGGCCGGCTACCATAGGGTTCGGACCCCTCATATAGCTAAAGAAAACCTATACTTAACTAGCGGGCATTTGCCTTATTACGAGGATAGTATGTTCCCTGCCATGGAAATGGAAAATACAAAGTATTATCTCAAGTCAATGAATTGTCCGCACCACCATAAAATTTTTGATGCAGTACCAAGGAGTTATAAGGACTTGCCTTTACGATTGGCAGAATATGGCACTTGTTATCGTTATGAAAAATCCGGAGAATTGTTTGGTTTGATGCGTGTACGTTCATTACAAATGAATGATGCCCATATTTATTGTTCGCGCGAACAATTTGAACAAGAGTTTAGGGCGGTTAATGATATGTACCTGAAATATTTCAAGATATTTAATATTGAAAAATATGTGATGCGATTTTCCACCCATGATCCGGCAAAATTGGGACAAAAATATGTAGATGCACCGGAATTGTGGTTAAAAACAGAGGATATGGTTCGCAAAGTGTTGATTTCCTCAGGGATACCTTATATAGAGGTGGCAGATGAGGCAGCATTTTATGGGCCAAAAATTGATGTACAGGTTTGGAGTGCAATAGGCAGAGAGTTTACTTTAGCAACGAATCAAGTTGATTTTGTGCAACCTACGCGTTTTAAACTGACCTACCGTAATGAAAATAACGAACCTGAAACTCCAATTTGTATTCATAGGGCCCCACTGGGAACGCATGAACGATTTATTGGCTTTTTAATAGAGCATTATGCCGGAGAATTCCCGATTTGGCTGGCACCGCAACAAGTTTCGATCCTGTTAATCAGTGATAAATATGCGAATTATGCAGAAAAGCTTGGAAAACTCTTGAATAATGCCGAAATTCGCGCTTCTATTGACAATAGGAACGAGAAGATCGGCAAAAAAATTAGAGACGCTGAACTCAAAAAAACTCCTTATATGTTGATAATCGGCGAGAAAGAAGCCGGAGAAGAAATGCTTTCCGTAAGGAGACATAAACAAGGAGACTTGGGAAGCATGAGCGTAGAGCAGTTTATTGCTCACGTTAAGGAAGAAATAAATAGAACATTAAATTAAGAAAGAGTTATTACTACACCAGGACGGCCAAACAACAATTTTAGAAGACCGGATGATTCTTCCAAGATTACGAATAGAATCAACCGGGAAATTTTTGCAACTCATGTACGATTGGTAGGCAACGACATAGAGCCGGGCATTTATCCAACAAGTGATGCATTACGCATGGCCGAGGAGATGGAAAAAGATTTAGTAGAGATTTCTGATAAATCTAATCCTCCTGTATGTAAGATAATTGATTATAGTAAGTTCGTTTACGAACAAAAGAAGCGTCAAAAGGAAATGAAGGCGAATGCTTCAAAACAAATCATGAAAGAGATTCGTTTTGGACCAAACACCGATGAGCATGATTTGGAATTTAAAATTAAACATGCTCGTACATTTTTGGAAGAAGGTTCTAAGATAAAGGCTTACGTTCATTTTAAAGGACGTACCATTATCCACTCGGAAAGGGGCGAATTACTTCTTTTACGTTTTATTCAGGCTTTGGAAGAATATGGAAAAGTAGAACAAATGCCTAAGATGGAAGGTAAAAGAATGTTTGTTTACCTCAATCCTAAGCCTAAAAAATAAGGAGTAGCTTAGTTCAACTCCCATTAAGTAGTTATTTAACAATTATATATAAACAGCATTTATGCCAAAGATGAAACCAAATTCCGGTGCGAAGAAGAGATTCCACCTCACCGGTTCCGGTAAAATTAAGAGGAAGCATGCGTACAAACGTCATATCCTTACCAAAAAATCCACGAAGCAAAAACGCAGATTGGGTAAATTTGTATTGGTAGGTAAAACAGACGAAGGTAACGTAAGACGTCTTCTTTGTATCGGAAAATAACAACCTTTACTGCCGCCAGGGTCCAATTTTGTGATACTGAAGCGGTTTTTATTAACTAACAAAGTAAAAATTAAAAATGACAAGAGCAACCAACAATCCTGCCGCAAGAGCCCGCAGGAAAAAAGTCCTCAAAATGGCCAAAGGCTATTGGGGTCGTCGTAAAAATGTATTCACCGTCGCTAAAAATGCCGTAGACAAAGGACTTGTTTACGCTTATCGTGACCGCAAAAACAAAAAGAGAACTTTCCGTGCTATTTGGATTCAACGTATTAATGCTGCTGTTCGCGAACAGGGTATGAGTTATTCTGAATTTATCGGCAAGGCAAATAAAGCTAATTTAGGTATTAATCGTAAAGTTTTAGCTGACTTAGCGATGAACAATCCTGAAGCTTTTAAAGCCATTGTTGATTCTGTAAAATAAGCATATGCATGATATGAAAAAGGCAGCCCAATGGGTTGCCTTTTTTTATGGATTTTTCCGAACCTCTCTTTTTCGTAATTGACCTATGCTAAATGGTAATTACTAATGAATTTACTAACTTGCCCCCAATAATTGCATTTAACCCTATGAGATTTTTATTTTTCACCTTTATAAGTTTATTTTTTCTTCAAGCTTCAGCTCAAACTAAGGGTCCTTCTGTTTTGATTGTGATTGCCCATCCTGATGATGAAAGCGGTTTCGCAGCTACTATATATAAGATCACACATGAACTACACGGCAATGCAGATTTACTGTTGGTAACCAATGGAGAAGGGGGATATAAATATTCTACCTTAGCAGAAAGTATTTACGGTGTAGAACTGACTGATGAAAAAGTTGGACGCAAGGAATTACCGGCCATTCGTAAAAAAGAATTAATGAATGCCGGTAAAATTTTAGGCATTCATAATTTTTACTTTATGGATCAAAAAGACGCACATTATGGATTAGATGAAAGGGAGCCTTTGGATACCAGTTGGAATGTGGCGGCAGTATCACAAAAATTGCATGATGTATTACTTAAAAACAAATACGATTATGTGTTTTGCTTATTACCGGTTCCGGAAACGCATGGAGGTCATAAAGGGGCCAGTTTGCTTGCCCTGCGCGCGGTTAAAGCTCTTCCTGAGAATCAAAGACCGATTATTTTGGGCGGTGGTGTTTCTTTAAAAAGTGATACTACGCAACGTAAATTTTCACAATTAAAAGATTATACTGAAACCCACGTGGAGGGAAATGGTTTAGCCATGTTTGCCATGGATAGAACTACTAAATTTGGCTTTAAAAATGCCCTCAATTATAAAATTATTGTAAACTGGGAAATAGCCGAACATAAATCCCAAGGGGTAATGCAAATGGGAATGGGCTATGGAGATATTGAAAACTTTTGGTATTTTTCCATTAATCCGGCAGGTGGTCAGGAAAAATGCAAGGCACTTTTTGAAGCCTTAAAGATAGCGCCTTATAAGACCAAAAAATACTAATACTACGTGTACATATTAATTATTTAAATTAATATATTATCGAAGCCAAACCTCATCTACAACGTGGGCTTAATTTAATTCAAGCTACCTCCATCAATATGATTGACATGGTTGGTATTGGCCCATTTATATCCATGTCGCTCATTATAGGAGCTATGAATGGACCCGCTTGTATATTAGCATGGATATTGGGTGCAGTTTTATCACTATGCGATGGGATGGTTTGGAGTGAACTTGGTGCAGCCTATCCGGAAGCCGGTGGAAGTTATGTCTTTCTTCAAAAACTCTATCCCGGCAAATGGGGGAAGTTGTTTTCATTTTTATATATTTGGCAAACTACCTTGCAAGCTCCTTTAGTAATTGCCTCCGGTGCCATTGGTTTTTCTTCTTATTTAACCTATATTCTTCCTTTAGAGGAATGGCAAAAGCATGTTATTAGCGGAGCCTTAGTGATTGCAATTACATTATTATTGTATAGGGACATTAAAACGACAGGAAAGATGGGCGTTATCATGTCCATAGTGGTAATTGGGGTATTGTTGTGGTTAATTTTTGCAGGATTTACACATTTTGACACTCAACTGGCCTTTGGAGATTTTTCTAAAGGAATAAATTTTTCATCTGTATTTTTTGCGGGTTTAGGCATGGCTTCAGTAAAGTCTATGTACAGTTTTCTAGGTTATTACAATGTTTGCCACTTAGGAGGAGAAATTAAAAACCCCTCTAAAAATATTCCAAGAAGTATAATTATTTCCATCCTTGGCATTGCAATACTTTATTTATGCATGCAAACTTCCGTACTTGGGGTATTGCCGTGGAAGGAAGCAAGGGATTCCAAATTTGTAGCCAGTTTGTTTTTTGAAAGGATTTATGGTCATCAGGTGGCATTGGTTGCTACCGGATTAATATTATTAGTGGCCATTTCATCACTTTTTGCAGTGATGTTGGGCTATTCCAGGGTTTTGTATGCTGCAGCAGCTGAAGGCAATTATTTTAAGGTTTTTGCTAAAGTGCACCCAAGATTACATATTCCACATGCCAGTATTCTGATTTTAGGCGGTATTGCCTTTGTATTTAGTTTGTTTTTTACACTGGGTGATGCCATTAAAGCAATTTTAGCCATGCGAATTTTGGTTCAATTTGTAAGTCAGGCAATAGGCATTGTTCTCCTACATAGAAAAAAAGAGTCGCATGAAATTTTAAAGTTTAAAATGCCCTTTTTCCCGCTGCCGGTAGTTTTGGCCATAGGGATATGGATTTATATTTATTTGGCTACCGATTTAAAATTTATTTTGGGCTCACTAGGTGTTTTGGGGTTAGGCTTGATAGTTTTTCGCGTTTGGAGAGGTAATTTAAGCAAAATTTCATAAGCTTAGGCACTGATATAAAAGAAGAAGCACGCCAGAAGGCGTGCTTCGATTGTAAACTTAAATCACAAAGACAAGAAAAAAAACCATCAAAAAACTTGGCTCAGTGTGATACAAATATAACGAAAGTTTTTACGAAAGGTTACAATCTGCCTTACTTTTTTTATACATTTTATAAAGTAATTGTTAAATAAGCATTTAATTTTAATTTATGTAGTCGATATTTCAATTAAACCATAAATTGGCAGGGAACTTGATTGAAAGCTTATACTCAATAAAACATCGCTTCGGATATTAAACCAATAAGAAGCAATTCACTAATTTTGTAAACTAATATTATACTAATGGCACGCATCCTTATCGCTGATGATGAAGAATTAATTCGGGAAACACTTAGAGATATCCTTGAACATGAGGGATATAAAACCGATCAAGCCAAAGACGGGGAAAGTGCTATCCAATTAATTAAGAAAACCAAATATGATATTATCCTTTGTGATATAAAAATGCCCAAATTGGATGGCATGGAGGTATTAGAGCAAAGTTTAGAAATTGCACCTGACGTTCCTGTAATAATGATTTCCGGCCATGGAACTATTGAAACTGCAGTTGATGCCGCTAAAAAAGGTGCTTTTGATTTTATTGCTAAGCCTCCTGATTTGAATAGGCTCTTAATTACCATTCGAAATGCCTTAGATAAATCCACCTTGATTTCTGAAACCAAAACCTTAAGAAGGAAGGTTTCTAAAACCAGAGAGATTTTGGGAGCTTCAGCGCCGATTTTACACATTAAGGAAACCATTGATAAGGTTGCACCTACGGAAGCTCGTGTTTTAATTACAGGCTCCAACGGTACAGGTAAGGAACTGGTGGCACGTTGGCTTCATGAAAAGAGCAATAGGGCAGAGGGGCCCTTGGTAGAGGTTAATTGTGCAGCTATTCCGTCTGAGCTGATCGAAAGTGAACTATTTGGGCATGAAAAGGGATCCTTTACTTCTGCAATTAAGCAAAGAATTGGGAAATTTGAACAAGCCAATGGCGGTACCCTCTTCCTTGACGAGATCGGCGATATGAGTTTATCTGCACAAGCTAAAGTTTTGCGTGCCCTGCAAGAGAATAAAATTACGCGCGTAGGCGGTGATAAAGAAGTGGGAGTAAATGTTCGTGTTGTGGCAGCAACCAATAAGGATTTGTATGAAGAAATTAAAAAAGGAAACTTTAGAGAGGATTTGTATCATCGCTTGGCGGTGATTCTTATTCATGTACCTTCATTAAATGAGCGAAGAGATGATATTAGTATATTAGCTGAAAGCTTTTTAGAGGAAATTGTTGAAGAGTATAGTATGGGTAAAAAGGCCTTCGCTAAAGATGCCATGCAGGAATTACAACGCATTGATTGGACAGGAAATATAAGAGAACTTAGAAATGTTGTGGAACGTTTAGCTATTTTATCTCAGGATAAAATTACACTAAATGATGTGCAATTATATGCTCGTCCGGGGAATAAACCGAGTGGAGGCTTGGCGATTGCTTTGGAAGAATTTAAAAGTAAAGCTGATTTTTTGAAATGGGCCGAGGACCAGTGGGAAAAAAGAAAATAATTTTGCATTACATTAAAACTTTAAATTTTAAGAGTCTTTGAATTTGATATGTCATTAGATGCATTAGAAAAATATTTGCCTTATGGAACTTTGGAATCAGTTTCCACACTGGTAAGGGATTGCTCTGTACTGATACGCATCAAGGATGAACGCAAAACCAAATATGGCGATTATCGTCCTTTAGGGCAAGGTTGGAAACACCAAATCACCATTAATAACAATTTAAATCCGTATGCTTTTTTGGTAACTTTATTACATGAAATTGCACATTTGCAAGTGCAAGAAAGATTTGGTAATCGAGTAAAACCACACGGAGAAGAATGGCAACATACCTATAGCACTTTATTAAAAAGATATTTGAATAAAGGGTATTTCCCTCAGTCCTTGGAAATGGCATTAGTAGAACACATAAATAGGCCTTCTGCTACAAGCTGTACAGATTTGGATTTATTTAAGGCCTTGCGTAAACATGACCGTTCGTACCATGCACATACTCATGTTGAGGATATTCCTGAAGGTGGCAAGTTCGTTTGGCGGGATAACCAGGTATTTGTAAAAGGATCAAAAATGAGAACCAGATATAGATGTAATGAATTGAAAAGTGGTAGAGTATATTTCTTTCATCCCTTGGCAGAAGTGGAGAAATTAAATTAATGAATAATTATTTCCTTCAATATACCCTGCAAATCTTTAAGCAATTTAAAGGCACGCTTTTTATTTTAGTATTTTTATTCTTAAAACTTACTGCTTTTTCTCAAGGTCATATTCAAATTGATAATTCCGACTTACTCACTACTGTTCCGCAAAATGGAAAAATAGTCAAACTTCTTAAAGGACATGTGCAGTTTCACCAGCAGGATGTAATTATGAATTGTGATAGCGCGTATCTTTATTCGGAGGAAAATACGATGAAAGCATTCGGACACGTTCACATTCGCCAAGGAGACAGCTTAAATATATTTGGGGAAACCTTGGATTATGATGGAAATAATAAAAAAGCCATTTTAAATAATAATGTTAGTATGCTCTCGGGTAAGATGCGTTTGGTAACAGATCGTTTAGATTATGATTTAAATACAAAACAAGGTTTTTATACCCATGGTGCTGTTATTACAGATGAGGATAATAAACTTACTTCATTAAGAGGATATTTTTTTGCTGCTTCTAAGGATATGTTTTTTAAGACAAATGTAGTGCTTACTAATCCTGATTTTAAAATGCTTTGCGATACCTTGCAATATAATTTAAATTCGCGACGAGCAATATTCCATGGGCCCACCAATATTATCAGTAAAAAGGATAGTATATATGCAGAAACTGGTTGGTACCATACGCCTAGCGGTGAAGCGCATTTTGGAAAGAATGCACATATACAAAGCTCAGGTCAGGTATTATATGGGGATAGTATTATATATAATCGAAAAAAAGCCACCGGAATGTCCTTCGGGAATGTTAAAATTGTGGATACCGGCCAGCGGATGATTATTATTGGTGATGCTGCCGAGCACTTTCAAAAACTAAAGAAAACATTTATTACCGGTAAGGTTTTAGCAACCAAATTAATGGATAATGATACGATGCATTTAACCGCGGATTCATTGTGGTCTGAATACGATAAAACCGGTGTATATAAAATTTTGCGCGGCTTTCATCATGCTAAAATATTTAGCAGGGAGTTCCAAGCTAAATGTGATTCTTTGCGTTATTCTTTTGTAGATTCAACCATTGATATGAAAGTTGATCCTGTTTTTTGGTTCGGTACTTACCAGGCCAGTGCCGAACATATTATTATCTTTACAAAGAGAAATAAAATCTCAAAAGCAAATTTATATAAAAGTGCATTTTTACTCATGCCTGAAGATTCCATTCGTTATAGCCAAGTTAAAGGCAGGGATATGGTAGGCTATTTTAAGGATAATGAATTGAGTGAAGTTATCGTTAATGGCAATGGCGAAAGTGTATATTATGTAAAAGATGATAATAAAGCCTATATTGGTGCCAATAGAATTGTTTCAAGTAACATTAAAATAAATGTTAAAAATAGAAAAATAGGCAGGATTAATTTTCAAAGGGATCCGGATGCTAAATTAACACCTATTAATAAATCAGATCCGCATGATTTGCTTTTGCCGGGCTTTAAGGATAGAAATTCTGAAAGGCCTAAAAATGTTCATGATTTGTATGGGGGTGTGGTGAGTATTCCATTTAAAAGTAAGGCCAAAATCGAATCTGCTCCATAACATGCAAAATTTTGTAAATTTGTATCGCTCACATATTTAGTAAAACATTAAAGTTTTAATTAAATTTTAAAATTTGACTGCACAGGAACTTCCTTTAAAAAAACAAAGCATATTTCAATCCATACAATTTTGGATGGGATGTAGTTTGCTGGTGCATCTAATTACATCCTGGTTTTCTTTAGGCTTCCTTCATTATGATGAGCATTTTCAGATTTTAGAATTTGCAGGTATGAAATTGGGATGGAATAGTCCTGCATCATTGCCTTGGGAATATCCTGCCAAAATACGTCCGGCTTTGCAACCTGCAATGGTGTACGGAATTATTAAGGCATTACATTTAACGGATAGCTTTACCATAACATTTTTATTAAGGTTAATTTCCGGTGTTTTTGCGTGGGCAGTACTTTGGTTTTTTACCTATTTGGTATCTCCGATGCTAAAATCAAATACGGCCAAACATTATCTTTATTTGCTCACTTGCCTATATGGTTTTTTAAGTTTTATTCATGTTCGTTTTGCTTCGGAAAATTGGAGCGGCAGTACATGCTTTTTGGGGATAGGAATTTTATTATTGCTATGGCAAAAGGCAAGCAATTATTCATTAAAAAACATTTGGCTATTAATTGCCGGTTTTTGCTTTGGATTAAGTTATGTATTTAGGATGCAAGTGGCAGTAATACCATGCAGTTTGGTTATATGGGCATTGGTCTTTAAAAAAATAAATTTTAAAGACACCTTTTTTATAATGTTAGGTGGTATAGTAGCCGTAGCTATAGGTGTTTTGGCTGATCGATGGTTTTATGGTACTTGGGTAAATACTACTTTCAATTATTTTCATGCCAATATTATTGAAAATAAAGCGGCACATTTTGGAATTATGCCTTGGTATTGGTTTTTTGTTTCTACTATTTTAGGTGAAGTTCCGGGAGCCTTAAATTGGACGATGTATCTACACAAAGTAGAACCATTTTCTGCAGGTTCTGCGTTCAGTATTATTGTAGTCATAAGCTTTATTGTTTTTTGGATCAGGTATCCAAAGCATTGGCTGACGGCCATTACCTTGCCTTTCTTTTTATTACATAGTTTAATTGCTCATAAAGAATTGCGATTTTTATTTCCGATGATAAATTTCGTTCCAATAGTGGTGGTCATGGTTATTACAGAGTTTTTAGACGCGCGTAATTCACTTGGATTAAAATCGGTGAAGTATATTTTAAGTGGTTTATTATTGGTGTTGGGATTCTTGAGTTTGAATTTTATCTTTACTCCCTATCAAAATGATTTTGCGGCTTATAAGTTTATGAATAACTACAAAGATCAGGAGCTGTATTTTTTAGGATATCATAAGGACTGTTATCAAATGAAATCTGATTTGAAGCTTTTATTTTACAAACCAAAGGGATTTCATGTGAAATATATTAAGTCAATGACACAAGTGGATAGTTTACTGAAACAAGCCAAATTCCCGGTTTATTTTTATTCCGGTGAACGGGGATTTTTTCATCCACAACCATTAGATTCTATTGATGTTTCCTATAAGATGGTTTATTGTTCGTACCCTGCTTTTTTAAGAGACATTAATATTAATCACTGGCAAGAACGAACTTCTGCCAATGGAATATATTTGTTAACTCCAAAAACATTTAGGCATGAATAGCAATTCTTAAAGCTATCGTATGTGTGCCTATTAATGGTAGGGCAAAAAAAAGCTGCTCGTACAGTTACAAGCAGCTCTTTCTAAATTTATAATTATATTATTTTTTCAATTCGGGATACAAAGGGAATTGTGCTGCTAAAGCATGTACTTTTTTGGTAGCTTCTTTAATTCTACTTTCGTTATCCAAATTCATGAGTACTTCATCTATCAAAGTAACGATTTGTTCCATTTGAGGTTCTTTCATGCCCCTGGTACTAACCGCTGGGGTACCAATACGCATGCCTGAAGTTACAAAAGGTGATTTATCATCAAATGGCACCATATTTTTATTGATGGTAATATGGGCTAAGCCTAAACCATTTTCTGCTTGTTTACCGGTGAGTCCCTTGCTGCGGAGGTTAATAAGCATTAAATGATTGTCAGTACCACCGGTAATAATTTTATATCCAAGAGCAGTAAAGCTATTGGCCATGGCTTGAGCATTTTTTACTACTTGTTGAATATATTTTCCATATTCATCCGTTAATGCTTCACCGAAGGCAACTGCTTTGCCGGCAATAACATGCTCCAAAGGGCCCCCTTGGGTGCCAGGGAAAACTGCGCCATCCAATATAGCAGACATCATTTTTGTTTCTCCCTTAGGTGTTTTTTCACCCCAAGGATTTTCAAAATCCTGTCCCAACATAATAATCCCACCGCGTGGTCCGCGTAGGGTTTTATGCGTGGTTGAAGTTACAATATGACAATGCGGCATTGGGTTGTTTAATAAACCTTGGGAGATGATTCCTGCAGGATGCGCTATATCCGCCATTAATAAAGCACCCACCTCATCAGCTATTTCACGAAGTCTTTTATAATCCCAATCTCTAGAATAGGCAGAAGCACCACAAATAATTAATTTTGGTTTTTCAGCTCTTGCTTTTTCCGCCACTTTTTCCCAGTCAATTAAGCCGGTTGCCTCTTCAACATTATAAAATACCGGACGGTATAACTTGCCAGAAAAATTAACCGGTGAACCATGTGTTAAATGTCCGCCATGGGCTAAATTAAAACCTAAAATAGTATCCCCGGGTTTTAAAACTCCTAGCATTACAGAGGCATTGGCTTGTGCTCCTGAATGCGGTTGGACATTGGCCCATGCAGCTCCAAAAAGCTCCTTTAGTCGGTCAATAGCAATGTTTTCCACTTGGTCTACGATCTCACAACCGCCATAATATCTTTTACCCGGCAAGCCTTCGGCATATTTATTGGTCAATACACTTCCCATAGCCTCCATTACTTGAAGGCTGACAAAATTTTCTGAAGCAATTAGTTCTAAACCATTTTCCTGACGCTCGAGTTCTTGCGTTATTAGGTTGAAGATTTTTTCGTCTTTAATCATAATTCATCCGTCTTATTGTGGCAAAGGTAGTAAATTTATGCTTTTTAGGCACATTAGTTTGCGATTGGATATTTGAGGTTATTTTCATTTAATTTGCTCTTTAACTGACCTTTTGTGTCATAAATCTAATTCTTGTGTTAATTTGCACCGCATTATTACCTCATTAAATTTGAAAATTCAACCTGTATTTAACAATAAAAGCTTTATGCTTTGGGGATTTATTGCCTTATTGGTGCATTTAGCAGCAATTTGGTTTACCCTAGGATTTATGCAGGAAGATGAACATTTTCAAATTTTAGAATTTGCCGGATTAAAATTAGGTTGGACACAGCCACAATTGCTCCCTTGGGAATTCGCGTCTAGAATTCGGCCGGCATTGCAACCAATCATGGTTCTGGCTACGAGTAGGTTTTTTAGTCTATTAAACCCTTATATCATTGCTCTAATCTTTCGTTTTTTTGCAGGAATATTTGGGTGGGCAGTATCCTTGATTTTTATTTATCAGGCCTCCTGCAAATGGGAAAATTTAAGCGCGAAAAAAAATCTTTATATTTTCAATGCCATCTTTGGGTTTATGGCATTTTTTCATGCCAGGTTTTCCTCCGAAAATATGGCCGGTTCATTTTGTTTTCTGGGATTAAGTATTTTACTAATGCTTTGGAATAATCCTAATTTTAAAAGACAAGGTGTATGGTTTTTTTTAATAGGCTTAGCTTTTGGATTGGCAACGGATTGTAGAATCCAAACTTTATTTATTCCATTGGGAATAATTATATGGGGTTTAATCAATCGAAAATTTACGCCCGGCGGTTTTCTTGTGTTGACTTTAGGTGGGTTAATGGCTATTGGTGTAGGAATTTATGCGGATTATATTTTTTATGACCATACCTGGATTTTTACTGCCTATAATTATTTCCAAGTTAATATGATTCAAGGAAAGGCTGCGGCTTTTGGTGTTTTGCCTTGGTATTGGTATTTTATTGGTTTGGGATTTGTCCCTTTCAACCCGATTGGGATTATTTTAATAGTTTCTTTTTTATATTTTATTATCAGATATCCAAGATCAATTTTTACTTGGGTTTGTGTTCCATTCCTATTAGTGCATTTTATAATTGGCCATAAAGAATTGCGTTTTTTATATCCATTAGTAGATTGCTGTCCATTTTTTATAATGTTTGCCATGGAGGACGGAATAAATTATTTAAAAGCACTTCGTCCTAAATTCGGTTCTTATCATCAAAAAATTATTAATTCTTTGTTTTTGATAATTGCCTTAACAAGTTTGCCGATGTGCTTGAAGCCAGCAAACCTTGAATTTAATATTTTTAAAACGGTACAGGATAAATACCCTGGTAGAAAGGTATTATTATTAGGATTACATCAATGGCCATTCGGCATTAATACGCCATTGCCATTGATGTTTTATCGCCCGGGGAAATATCCTTTTGCACGTCTTGATCAAAGTTCACAATTGGATAGTTGTTTAAAAGCTTATTCACAACCATTGATTTTATATACCTATCAAAAGGGTATTCATCAGCCTGAAATTATAGATTCAGCCCATGCTCAGGCAAAATTATTATTTTGTTCGGCTCCTGAATTTTTAATGAAAAACAATTTTAATCATTGGCAAGAAAGGACTACCGTATTGAGTATTTATGAGGTATATCGTAAATAATTTAATTCGCCTTTGTAAGTCGGCCTATACCAATACCTGCCAATAATCCCCATGAGGAGGTACTTGATTGTGGATTAAGTTGATGAACTGGATTGGTTTCATAATTTACATATTTCCCATTTTGATATTTATATCCATATTGCCAGTCGAATAAATAGGCATTGACCATCGTATAGCCGCTAATACTTAAAAACAATAAATTTTTAGGATTAGGGAAATAACATAATTTAAATCCCGGATGGATAGCAATTCCTGATTGATATAAAAGCGCATCTTTGCCAAAGGGAACTTCTTTAATATTTTTTAAAAGGCTTGGTCTATCATCATGGAAATTCAATTCTGTATTGGTATAATAACAACCAATGGTAGGAAGCAATATTAATTTTGGATGAATGATAGCAGCATATCCAAAATCCAATCCTGTGCTGATATACGTTGGTCCTGTGGAGGTTTGAAAATTCGCAGCGATATTAAGTCCGAATTTTATAATATAATTGTTAATTATACCATTAATATCAAAATTAAATAATAATTGTGAAGGGCTACCTAGGGGATGCCCTATACTTGAACTCCATTTCCGAATATCATTGCCATAGCATTCCGAATAACCAAGCCCAAGATCAATTAATAAGCCATCTGCTTTCCGGAAAATTGAACCGGTGTAAATAGAATCATCAACTTGGGCATGTGTATTTAGACTTAAAAGTAAACAAAAAATGGTGAGATACTTCATAATTTAAATAAATACAAAAAGCATTCCCTTTTTTTCTTTTATTTGAAAATCAAGTTAAAATCAATTTTGTGAATAAAGTTTATGGATGAGCACTAATCTTATAAATTGTGCTATGTGTTTAATTTCATACCTTTGTTTCATGAGTAGTATTCGTAAATTAGCCTCGCAAACCGTATTGTATGGGTTTACATACTTGGCGGCCCGACTGCTCAATTTCTTCCTTACCCCTTATTATACCAGAATTTTTAGTAGAGAGGAATATGGAAGTGTAATCTTTATTTATGCGTGGATTACATTTTTTAATGTGCTGTATACTTATGGTATGGAAACAGGTTATTTTTATTTTGCTAATAAAAAGGATAAATATGAGGAAGTAGCCGGTACTTCGTTTACTTCCATGCTTATCAGCTCTCTGTTTTTTTCCGCCGTATTAATTTTTGCTGCACCTTATCTCACCAATTACTTGGATGCTGGTGTGCACAGTAGTTATATTATTTTCGCAGCCGCTATTTTATTTTTTGATACCATTAGTGTTATTCCCTTTGCACATTTGCGTAAAGAAGGAAAATCTTTTAGATTTGCATTGTTAAAGTTTCTAAATATTGCCTTTAATATTGGGTTTAATTTTTTCTTTTTATGGTTTTGCCCTTATGTGCTTTCCCATGATGGTTTCGGCACTATACAAGCTTTTATTCAAGCAATTTACGTTCCGAATTTTGGCGTTGGATATGTGTTTTTATCCAATTTAATTTCGAGCGGCATCATGTTACTTTTTCTTATTCCTGAACTTAAAAAGATTCCTTTACTGATCAATATGGAAGTTTGGAGAGAAATGTTTAAATACAGTTGGCCGATTTTGATACTTGGTTTTGCAGGAATGATAAATGAAACTTTGGATAGAATTTTATTAAAATGGTTATTGGTAGCTCCTCCTCAAAATATGACTATGAAGGAAGCGATGGAGCAAATTGGAGTATATGGCGCTTGTTATAAACTTTCCATATTTATGACCTTAGCTATTCAAAGTTTTCGATATGCAGCAGAGCCATTCTTTTTTGCTCAAATGAAGAATGGAAATAATAAGGATATTTACGCACGTATGCTCAAGTATTTTACTTTTGTTACCAGTTTAATATTTTTAGGAGTGATGTTATACATTCCTATTCTTATTAAAATTATAGGCCGTGATTTTAGGCATGCAGAAGCAGTTGTTCCGATACTACTGATTGCTAATTTATTTCTTGGTATATTTGTTTATCTCAGTCAATGGTATAAACAAACTGAAAAGACATTATATGGCGCTTATTTATCTTTAGGAGGAGCGGGTATAACTTTATTGGTTAATTTTATTTTTATACCGTATTATGGTTATATGGCTTCCGCATGGGCAACATTAATTTGCTATTTTAGCATGGCCACGGCTTCTTATTTTATAGGTAAAAAACATTATCCCGTAGCCTATCAAACGGGAAGAATTTTATTGTACTTAGGAAGTTCAATTGGATTATACTTATTAAGTATTGCTGTACGAAGAAGTTTCTTCACCGGATGGAATATTAATGCTTATGTATTTAATAGTGTCCTGATAATTTCCTTTATCGGTCTTTTTGTGTTTTTAGAAAAACCAAGTTTGGTGATGAAAAGATCCAGATAATTCAGCGGCTTATTTTCCTAAAATGGAAACACCCATTTCTTCTGATAATTTCTTCTTGGTTTCATTAAGCGCTTTTTTCATCATAAGCAATTCGTCCTGCTTTTCAGGAGCAATTACTTCTTTAGATAGCACATCAACTTCGTAAATCATTTGCATTACTTTCCGGAGTTTTAAATGATTTAAAGAGCTTTGAACTTCCGGAATATAATTTTCATCCGGCCCTATAATTTCCCGATCCAGAAAGGTTTTCCATCCTTCGGCTAATTTATGTTTTTCCATAATTAGACTGGAAACGAAATGCTCTAATTCATCATCACCCGAACGAATATATGTGGTGTAATCCGGTAAAGCTATTTGCTCTTGTATGGCTTTCTGGATTTCATCAAAAATACGTAAACAATTTGCTTCATTCCACTGTATTTCGTTAAGCTCTGAACACAAATACTGTGCTACTGTTTCATATCCCGGATACTCACGCGTTCCATATAATAATAAATCTCTGATAATCTTTTTTTCCTGATGTAAAGTGTCCTTGGGCTTTATCTCTTGTGGGTCTTCTTGGCTTACAAAGGGCAAAGCAATAGGTAGTCTATCTACATTGTTTTGTTCTTTAACTTTTTCAACTAATATTCTACGCAATTCCTGATGCAATACTTGCTCGGACATGTTTAAAACCTTAGCTGCCTCCTGGAGAAATAAGCTTCGCTTGATAGTGTCATTTACTAAAGCCACCGAATGAATTATTTCTTTAACTAATACTGCCTTTTTTGCCGGGTCTGCCGATGCTTCATCCTTGTATAAATCATAACGAAAACGAACGAAGTTTTTGGCGTTTTCTTTTAAGTAAATTCTAATTTCATCTTCCTTTAACCTTTTGGCAAAAGTATCCGGATCGTCTTCCTCCGGTAAGGCCACCACTTGTACATTCAAGCCCTCTTGAAGTGCCATATCTAAGCCGCGCAGGGCCGCTTTTTGTCCGGCCTTATCCCCGTCAAAAAGGAAAATAATATTTTCGGTAAATCTTTTTATAATTTTTAATTGGTCCTCGGTTAGGCTGGTACCACTGGTAGCACATATATTTTCAATACCATTTTGCACCATGGAAAGGACATCAATATATCCTTCCACCATTATGCATTCATCCAATTGACGAATTGATTTTTTTGCTTGGGCTAAGCCATACAGTATCTTGCTTTTGCTATAAACATCCGTTTCCGGTGAATTTATATATTTAGCTGTTTTTTCATTTGATTTTAAAATTCGGCCACCGAATCCTACTACCTTTCCGGAAACATTATGAATTGGGAAAATAATTCGTTCATGAAAACGATCATAAAGTTTGCCGTCTTTTTCAGAAACAATAGACAATCCTGTTTTAACGAGGAGTTCCTGTGAAAAAGCATTTTTTAAAGCCCATTGTGAAAACACATCACGACCGCCGGGTGCCCAACCCAATTGAAAATTTGTAATTAGTGTCTGACTAAGTTCACGTTCTTTTAAGTAGGGTAGGGCAATGGTTTTACCTTCTTCACTATCTATTAATTGTTGCGTAAAATACTTTTGAGCCGCTGAAAGCAAGATAAACATGGCTTCACGTTCACTTTTTTCCTCAGGATTTTCATTGGTAGCGGATTCTTCAATTGGAATATGATATTTTTCTGCCAGATAGCGCAGGGCTTCCGGATAACCGATATGCTCATGTTCCATAATGAAATTAACAGCGTTACCGGCTTTACCACAACCAAAACATTTAAATATTTCCTTAGTAGGGGAGACTGTAAAAGAAGGCGTCTTCTCGTTGTGGAAGGGACAATTTCCAAGATAGTTCACCCCTCGTTTTTTAAGTTTAACGAAGTCTGAAACAACTTCTTCAATACGTACAGTACTGAATATCTTGTCTATTGTTTCCTTTGAAATCATAACCTACGAATTTAGGGCAAATCCTTGATTTTAGGATTGTTCGGTCACATAAAGATACAGAATGAAGTTCAAATTTTAATTCTTTCATATTCAATTAAATACAAGATTAGTTGATTAAAATCATTCTTTTTTTTGGACATAAATTATACCTTCGGATATATGAAAAAGATAGATTTAAAAAAGGATTTTGCAGGTTTATACACGGTACCAAAAGGCAAAATTGTGATGGTTGATGTGCCCGAACTATCTTATTTAATGATCGATGGCAAGGGGGACCCGAATCATTCTACAGAATTTCAGGAGGCCATCGAAGCGCTCTACAGTTTGTCTTACACCTTAAAATTTACCATAAAGAAGGGGCCATTAGCCATTGATTATGGTGTGATGCCCTTAGAAGGATTGTGGTGGAGTGATCATATGGAATCCTTTACAACGAATGATAGATCTAAATGGTTGTGGACATTAATGATTATGCAGCCTGATTTTATTAATACAAAAATGGTTAATGAAGCGATGTCTGCACTTACACTGAAAAAGACATTAAAAGCTTTACCAAAGCTGCGTTTTGAAAAAATGAAAGAAGGTAAGGTTGCACAAATTTTACACATAGGTCCGTATGACCAGGAAACGGAAAACATATTGAAATTACACGCTTTTATTAAGGATAATGGTTTCCAATTATATGGAAAACATCGTGAAATTTATTTGAGTGATATGCGGCGGACAGCACCTGAAAAGCTAAAAACGATCATCCGGCAGCCAATGCGAAAATGAAATAAATGCTATAAATTTTATTTTTCTTAATTACTTCAAAATTAAGAATTGATATTAATTCAAAAAAATAATTTGAAAAAGTGTATCAGTTTTATAAATTATTTTTATATCTTTGGTATGCCAACATATTAAAATTACATTAATGAGGAATTCGAAATTGCCCTTTTCGGGGTGAGTATTTAACTCGCAGTATTTAAATTTCTGTGATACATCTTCAGGGATGTATCACTATTTATTAGTGTGCAGTTAATTTAATTCTATGATTTAGTTTGAATACAAGGCTGGAACATTTGTGAGTCGGTAAAGATTTTGTGTTCTTGTTTTTTGTTTTCAGACCATACTCTCCCTCCCATTGCCGGGGGAGTATGGTTTTTGGCTTTAAATTAAATTAGTCTTATTTCGGTCAAAATCAAATAGCCGCCGATTAGTAACCATATTTGTCTTTCCATCGGTCTTTTAGAAAACGTCTTATTTCTAATTCACGTGTGTTCTCTCCGGGTTCATATATTTTTTTACCGATAAGGCGATCGGGAAGAAATTCCTGAGCAATAAAATTTTGTTCATAGGAATGAGCATACTTATAATCCTTGCCATAATCCATTTGTTTCATTAATCGGGTAGGAGCATTGCGCAAATGCAATGGTACCGGTAGATCACCACTTTCCTGAATCATAGCTGAGGCCTTGTTGATGGCTTCATAAGAGGCATTGCTTTTAGGAGAACTGGCCAAATAAATAGCACATTGAGATAAAATAATTCGACCCTCCGGCAATCCAATACGTTCTATAGCTTGGAAACATGCGGTTGCTAATAATAATGCATTTGGATTTGCATTACCGATATCTTCAGAGGCTAAGATAAGCATGCGTCTGGCGATAAATTTTGGATCTTCACCACCTTCCAACATTCTTGCCATCCAGTACACCGCTGCATTTGGATCGCTGCCTCGCATGGATTTTATAAACGCAGAAATAATATCATAATGCTGCTCCCCATTTTTATCATACTGACTGGCTTTTTTTTGGATAGCAGCCGCTACGCTTTCATTTTTAATAATTATTTTCTCAAGTTTTCCTGCTTGGTGAATGACCAGTTCAAGGGTGTTTAATAATTTACGAGCATCTCCACCTGCAAAATGAATTAAGGCCTCAGTTTCCTCCAGTTTTATCTGCATTTTAGAGAGAATTTCATCCTTTGAAATTGCATTAGTAAGTATACTTATTTGTTCTTCATTTGTTAAAGTTTTAAGTACATATACTTGGCATCTGGAAAGTAAAGCGCCAATAACCTCAAAGGAAGGATTTTCAGTAGTAGCGCCAATTAATATAATGGTGCCACGTTCTACCGCACCCAGCAGCGCGTCTTGCTGTGCTTTATTAAAACGATGAATTTCATCAATAAATAAAATTGCTTTCCCGTTTTTTTCTGCCTCCTCAATAATTGCACGCATTTCTCTTACTCCGGATGAAATGGCACTTAAAGAAAAGAAAGGATAATTTAAGCTTTTAGCCATCAATAAAGCAAGAGTAGTTTTGCCAACTCCCGGCGGTCCCCAAAATATACATGATGGAATATTCCCGTTTTGGATAGCCTTACGCAGTACTCCATTCGTTCCTAATAGGTGCACTTGTCCGGTATAGGCTTCCAACGTATGAGGACGCATACGTTCAGCAAGAGGAGCAAGTTGGGATGGTGTAGCCATAGTGCAAATATACTTAGCTTTTAATTGATGTGTTATGCTAAGTTTTAAGGTGTCTTATAACGAAAAAAGCAGCCGTGAACGGGCTGCTTTTTTAAATAATATATTTATTAAATATTAATCTGCTGTATAATCCGGACGAACCACCACGCGAGTTAATCCAGGTAATTTTTGAGATCCTAAACGGAATGCTTCACGAGCAGTAGCTTCATCCACACCGTCAATTTCAAATAAGATACGACCTGGTTTAGCAACAGCCACCCAAAATTCAGGATTACCTTTACCTTTACCCATACGTACTTCAGCAGGTTTTTTAGTCATCGGTTTATCAGGGAATACGCGGATCCATAATTGACCCTCCCTTTTCATAAAACGAGTGATGGCAATACGAGCTGCTTCTATTTGACGAGAAGTTAAATACTTTGGCTCTAATATTTTTAGACCGAAAGAACCAAATGCAATAGTACTTGCATTTTGAGAAACGCCTTTGATTCTTCCTTTCTGTACTTTTCTAAACTTAACTTTTTTAGGTTGTAACATTTCTGTATTCTATTATCAGTTGTCGGTTTTAAAAACTTTCAACACTATTAAATTCAAATTTTAATTCAATTATCTTTTTCCGCCGCCGCCACGGTTTCCACCACCGCCACCGCGATTACCGCCGCCACCGCCACGGTTACCACCGCCGCCGCCTCTACGGTCACCGCCGCCTCCGCCACCACGTTCGTTTCTATCACCACCGCGGTCACGATCACCACCTCTGGCACCAAAACGTTTTGGTACTACACCTTCACGGCCATCTTTTTCTTTTTGCGCACCAAAATTCATAGAAAGATCACGTTTGCCAAATACTTCACCTTTACAGATCCATACTTTAACACCAATTTTACCATAAACGGTTTGTGCTTCAGCCAATGCATAATCAATATCCGCACGAAAAGTATGTAGTGGAGTTCTTCCTTCTTTATATCCTTCAGAACGTGCAATTTCTGCACCGCCTAAACGACCTGAAGTTTTAACCTTAATGCCTTCGGCACCTGCACGCATAGTGCTTTGTATTGCCATTTTCAATGCACGACGGAAAGAAATACGAGCTTCTAGTTGTTGTGCAATGTTTTCAGCTACTAAACGGGCTTCCAATTCCGGACGTTTAATTTCAAAAATATTAATTTGAACGTCTTTATTGGTAATATTTTTAAGTTCTTCACGCAATTTATCAACTTCTTGACCACCTTTACCGATAACGATACCGGGGCGAGAAGTATGAATAGTAACAGTGATTCTTTTAAGCGTTCTTTCAATAACAATGCGGGCAATACCGCCACGAGTAATACGCGCAGAAATATATTTACGGATTTTAACGTCTTCAATAAGCTTCTCAGAGTAATCTTTATCTCCGAACCACATGGATTCCCATCCACGGATGAAACCTAAACGTACTGCTATCGGGTTGACCTTTTGTCCCATAATATTTGATTAATTCTGAGCTTCCGCTTTCTTTTTAGTTGTTCTCTTTTTTGGTGCAGGTGCTGCTTCTGCGGCAGGAGCTTCTTTTGGAGCTGCTGCAACCGGAGCAGTTTCATTATTACCAATAGTTAAGGTAATATGGTTATATCTGGAACGTACACGGTGTGCACGACCTTGAGGTGCAGGTTGAACTCTTTTCAACATACGACCACCATCAATTTTAACTTGTTTGATAATGAGGCCACTATCTTCTACACGCTCATCAGGGAAATTTTGGGTCCAACTCGCTAAAGCTGAACGAAGAAGTTTCTCTAAATGACCTGCATAGGTTCTTTTAGCGTGTACTTTTAAAGTGTACATCGCTTTATCCACTTTCATACCGCGAATAAGATCCGCCAATAGACGCATTTTACGTGGAGAATGTGCACAATTGCGTAAATATACTGTAGTTTCCATTGCTTATTTCTTAGCTGCTTTTTTAGCTTGGTGACCTCTGAATGTACGTGTTGGAGCAAACTCCCCGAGTTTGTGACCTACCATGTTTTCAGTGATATACACCGGAATAAATTTATTGCCATTATGTACTGCAAAAGTATGACCAACGAATTCTGGTGTTATCATGCTTCTGCGTGACCATGTTTTTAGTACCGCTTTCTTGCCACCATCATTCATCTTTTCCACTTTGCGCTCTAGCTTAAAGTGTACATAAGGACCTTTTTTAATTGAACGACTCATGTTGTAAAATTCTTATTTCTAATTTCAAATGCTTGAGAATAAAAGTAATCCTACTTTAATTCTTTATTTCTTTCTTCTTTCAATGATCAAACGATTGGAAGGATTTTTCTTTCTTCTCGTTTTAAGACCTTTAGAGTATAAACCGTTTCTAGAACGAGGTTGGCCACCTGATGCACGACCTTCACCACCACCCATAGGGTGATCGACAGGGTTCATTGCAACACCACGGTTACGTGGTCTTCTGCCCAACCAACGTCTACGACCGGCTTTCCCGTATTTTACTAGAGAATGATCGCCATTGGAAGTGGTTCCAATAGTAGCTAAGCAAGTAGTTAGCACCATTCTTGTTTCACCGGAAGGCATTTTTAAAATAGCGTATTTACCATCACGTGCCAATAATTGACAGTAGGTACCTGCGCTACGTGCAAATGTTCCTCCTTTGCCTGGTTGTGTTTCAATATTATGTACAATTGTTCCTAGTGGAATAAATTGTAATTGTAGCGTATTACCAATTTCAGGTGCCACATTGGTCCCTGAAATAATTTCTTGTCCAACTTTCAAACCTTGTGGAGCGATAATATATCTTTTTTCTCCATCAGCATATACCACTAATGCGATAAATGCAGTACGGTTTGGATCGTATTCTATGGTTTTAACTACAGCAGGGATATTGAATTTGTCCCTTTTGAAGTCAATAATACGGTATGCTTTTTTGTGCCCTCCACCAAGATAACGCATAGTCATACGACCATCATTATTACGGCCACCACTTCTTTTGATGGAAGTAATCAAGCTTTTCTCAGGCTTGCTTGCTGTTAATTCCTCATAATTATTGAGGTTAGCAAAGCGATTGCTTGGTGTTGTTGGGGATAATCTTTTAATACCCATTTTTTACTTATATATTAGAGTAATAGTCTATTTGTTCACCTTTCTTTAAGGTAACTACTGCTTTTTTATAAGCAGGTTTTTTACCTTCTACAAATCCTTTTTTAGTATAGCGGGTTTTGGTTTTGCCTGCATACGTCATAGTGCGTATGTCAGTAACTGTTACCTCATATACTTTTTGAATTTCTTTCTTTATGATGTCCTTTGTAGCTTTTTTATCTACAATAAAGGCATACTGGTTCAGCTTTTCGCCAAGCTTAGTGTATTTCTCTGATGCTACTGGCTTCTTAAGTACGCTCATTTTAATATTTCGTTTAAAGTGTTAGCAGCACTTTCAGTCATTAACAATGCTTTAGCATTCATTAGGCTGTAGGTAGAAACACTACTGGAAGCTGAAACTAAAGTGTTTGGTAAATTACGTGCTGATTTAATTACGTTTTCATTGTTCTCCCCGGCAAGGAAAAGAACTTTATTAGAACCTATATTCAAGGCTTTCAATACTGAAACGAAATCTTGAGTCTTAGGAACTTCATAGTTGAAATCTTCCACTACGTATATATTATTGTCTTTCGCTTTGTAGGCTAAAGCCGACTTGCGCGCCAATAATTTTACTTTTTTGTTTAATTTGATATCATAATCACGCGGTTGTGGACCATGAATACGACCACCGCCACGGAATTGAGGATTCTTGATAGAACCTGCACGAGCACCACCACCACCTTTTTGCTTGCGCAATTTGCGGGTAGATCCGTGAATCTCATTACGTTGCTTCGCCTTGTGGGTGCCTTGGCGTTGGCTGTTCATAAAGCGCTTTACGTCAAGATAGATGACGTGGTCGTTTGGCTCTATGCCATAGATGCTGTCCGGCAGCTCAATAGAGCGTCCGGTCTTTTCACCCTTCGTATTTAAAACATCAAGTTTCATTACTTTGTCTAATTACAATAATCCATTCACCAAAATAGACTACTCGCCAATTTTGGAAGTGCAAAGGTATAACTTATTTTCAATTTAACATTCGCATTTTGGCTTTTTTTTATGCTTTATCGTAACAAAATGTATCACAAGCAGTTTTTATTTCCAAAATTGTCCTTTTTCTCCTATTTTTTAGCTTTAAAGCGATTTCTGACGGAGCAGCTATTTAAAATGGAAAGGCCTCCAAAATGGAGGCTTTTCTCACTTTCAAACAATTTTCGGCCTCGGCTTAAGGCCATTTGAATTATAACACCTTAAATTTCTTAAGTCTTTGTAAATTTATTCTTCAAAGCCTAAATTAATCGGTGTTTTGAAGTAATCAGGGACCATTACATTGTGGTTAAGTGGTTCTATCTCAACGTTTAAGTTACTCATCCAAATTTGCCCTTTATCACTCAACAATACACCATATCTAAAACTTGTGGCTGTTTCCGGAATATCTAAACTCAATTCTACTTTTTGCCAATTTGTATTTCCTTTAAAATTAACCTCTTTTACATTTTCCGGGCGCATGCCTGCAGTAAAATCATCCACCCTAAAAATAAAGGAGGCATGATCTATTACCCCTGCAGTTCTTACCCATGCACTGATTTTTATATGCTTATTTAGGTAATTACCAGCCTTGCAAACTTGTAGTAATGTATTCCAATCATTCTTGTACCCGTTTGATTGTAAACAAATTGAAGGTTTTCCGTTTTGCTGAATAGTCGGGTCGCCATAAATTCTGAAATGTTGGCTCTCCTGTCCAATGTACCAATGAAGTGGCTCATTTTTTTGGTTTAGCAGTTCAAAATTTAAGTTACTCGGTTGATTCACCATCATGGATAGTGCTTTTTGAAAAGCGTCTGTCATTACAAGGCTGGTATCCACCGCTTCGGTAGTAAGGGGGAAGTAAAGGGGGGTTTCTTTACCTACTACTTCCAAATTAATATCATCAATCCAAGCTTCGCCTGCATAAACTTTATACAAGCCAAAAGCGATTTCTCTTGTTTTTTCCGGTACATCGGCTACTAATTCACATTTAATCCATCCTGCGCTTGAAGGATGGATATTCTTGTCGTACATATTATTAAAACCGGCATATTTAAATTCATCACCTCGCAGATTCATAAATAATCCTGCCCAGGCTTTTTTATCAGGGTCCTTGCATTTAATCCAGGCAGTTAGCCGAATTCTTTTTCCAATATATGATTCTGCACTTATTTGTTGCGTCAGCCATGCACTTTTAAAGTTTGTTTTACCTGATTTGATATATGCAGATGCCTGGCCACTATGTGCCATATTTTTATCGATACCTACGGTAAAATCTCCTGATTCAGTTGAAGATAATTTCCATCCTTTCATGGTATAACGTGCATGTGCTAAGACTGGCACTTCTGTCTTTAAGGCTACTTCTTCTTTTAAACTTGGCAATTGCATCGGGCCATATACGCCATCAACATTGGAAAGGTCAAAAATATCCTTGGTATTGGCACGGGTATTAGCAATATTTTGATGTGCTATGGCAGGATTTTGTAAGCCTAACTTTTCTAATTTATTCGGCTCCTGTGAAATATTTTCCTCTTCGTTTAAGGTATTTTCAGTAGTAGGTTTTACAATTGCTTGCGTATTTGAGGACTTTTTTTCTGTTTGCGGCAGCATGAAGTTTTTGTCGGATTTTGGACGGGTATGTTTGATATATTTTGGATATAAATACATTCCGGATATTAATATCATCCATGCAGCAGCTGCAAGAAAAAGTCCTTTCCAGCCACGGGTACCGCCACTAGGTTTTCCTATACTTATTAAATCTTCCACCTCCACTAATGACATTAGTGCGGGCCGGTTTCTTGCCTCTTCAAATGCTTTCGATAGGGATGTATTATATTGTATCATTTTATATTCAGTATTACAATTAAAATAAAAAGGAATTTAGGACCATACTTACCATTCGTAAAGTGGAAAGTTTTGGTTTTTTTTCTCCCATCAATTTGACTAATTCTTGTCGTGCTCGGCTAATTCTTGATTTTACAGCACTTTCACCGACTTTTTGTACCTCGCAAATTTCTTTTATACTTAAACCTGAAACTTCAAATAATAGGAGCGCCATTTTTTGTTCTTCCGGCATTTTGCTAAGCGTATGGTATAGCAGACTTAAATCTGTACTCATTTCTGCATCGCTGTAGCTACCGCTTACTTCCTCAGCTTTCTTTTGTTCAAAAACGCCCCACCATTTTTTTTGTCTGTTTTTGTTTTTGAAAATATTAGAGGCGGTTCCAAATAAATAGGAGAGAAATGCTTCTTTACTTTTTAACTGATCAAAATGTTCAAAAGCGGTAAGGATGGTGTCACTCATTAAATCGCGGGCATCTTCTCTGTTTTTGGTTAATGCTTCACAAAAACGGCTCAAACGTGCATTCAATGGAGTATATAATTCCATGAATTCAGTTTGTTTTTCCAAATCAGTATGAACTGCTTTTAATGCCATTATAAATGAAGCTCTAATAACGGTAAGTAGCTTAAGGACCCCAAAAAGTTGCAGGGCTTTCCAAAATATTTTTTATTATAATGATTTACAGGGAATTGCATTTGAATAAAAATTCAGGATTGCATTTTAAAATCAAATATAAGTTGATTTTCTAATCGTATTTTATTCAAAGGAAGAATTAAATCACAATGGCTCCTGCCTCATTTTTTTGAGGCCAAGAAAATAATTAAGTCCAATCTTATTTGATGGAAATAACTCGATCAGTATTAGAGCGAACGCCTAATATTTCACAAACAGATTCGGCAATTCCTTCCGGATGTATTCCAATTTCTCTATACAATTCCATCGGTTCACCGTGCTCAATATAGGCATCAGGAATACCAAGCATTTTTATAGAGGATGTATAGCCATGAGCCTCCTTCCATTCTAATACAGCACTTCCAAAGCCACCACTGATACATCCGTCTTCCAAAGTTATCACATGTGGAAACTTACTAAAGACTTCATGTAATAAATTTTCATCCAGCGGCTTTACAAAACGCATATCATAATGAGCAGGATAAACTTCATTTTCATTCAGCATGGCAATAGCTTTGATGGCGTGATTACCGATATGCCCGATGGATAAAATTGCTATTTCTTCTCCGTCACAAATTTTTTGTCCTTGACCAATTTTTATTTCTTTTAATGGTTTGCGCCAATCGGTCATTACTCCTTCGCCACGTGGGTAACGTATAGAAAAAGGCCCCATTCCTTCTAAGGAAGCAGTGTACATTAAATTACGTAATTCCTCTTCGTTTAAAGGTGCGGATACAATTAAATTAGGAATGCAACGGAAAAATGCCATATCATAAGCCCCGTGGTGGGTAGGGCCATCAGCGCCTACCAAGCCACCTCTATCCAGGCAGAATACTACATGCAAATTTTGCAAGCAAACATCATGAATTACCTGATCATAAGCACGTTGCATAAAACTAGAATAAATATTACAATAAGGAACCATGCCTTGAGTTGCTAAGCCTGCCGAAAATGTAACAGCGTGTTGCTCAGCAATACCTACATCAAATGCGCGATCAGGCATTTCTTTCATCATAATATTTAAGGAGCTGCCCGAAGGCATAGCGGGTGTAATTCCAACTATTTTAGGATTTTCTTTGGCTAATTCAACTATGGTATGACCAAATACATCTTGATACTTCGGCGGTTTAGGAGCAACACTTGAGCTTTTAATTATTTCACCGGTAACTTTATCAAATAAACCCGGAGAATGCCATTTGGTTTGGTCCTGCTCGGCCAACTTAAATCCTTTACCTTTGATGGTACGGGCATGCAATAATTTTGGACCCGGTATGTCTTTTAAATCAGTTAATACCTTTACCAATCGAATTACATCATGACCATCAGCCGGACCAAAATATCTAAATTTTAAACTTTCAAAAATATTACTTTGATTGAGCAATAAAGTTTTTACGGAATGCTCCAATTTGGAAGCTGCGCCTTGTGCTTTTACTTTACCGAGTGCCTTCCAAACATCATCTCTAAATTTATTATAAGTATGAGAAGTGAGGACATCGGTGAGGTAATCCTTTAAGGCACCTACCGGAGGATCGATACTCATTGAATTATCATTGAGTATGACTAATATATTGGTATCTAAATATCCTGAATTGTTTAGTCCTTCAAATGCTAAACCTGCAGACATGGCTCCGTCTCCAATTACAGCAATATGTTGTCTTTTGGTATCTCCTTTCAATTTAGAGGCAGCTGCCATTCCCAAAGCAGCAGAAATGGAGGTAGAAGAATGTCCTACTCCAAATGTATCATACTCGCTTTCAGATCGTTTAGGAAAACCAGCAAGGCCATTATGTTTACGATTGGTATGGAAATTATCTCTTCTTCCGGTAAGAATTTTATGACCATAGGCTTGGTGACCTACATCCCAAACCAATTGATCATAGGGGGTATCAAAAACATAGTGTAAGGCAACGGTCAAATCAACCACACCTAAGCTGGCTCCAAAATGTCCTCCATACACCGACACGACATCAATTATATACTGACGAAGTTCTTGGCATACTTGAGGGAGTTGCTCTAAAGATAATTTTTTAAGATCATCCGGCGAATTTATTGTAGCTAGCAATTTGCCCGGTTTGATTTCCATTTGCATCATTTGATTTACAAAGTTAATAAAAAGTAAATAATATGTTGGCAGATAAATCTAAAGAAGCTTTTCCCAGCAGGACTTGCTATGGCGTACCGTGTATTTGTTTAATTTTGCAAAACACATGGCCATGCTTTATACACCCGGGTTTCAGTTTTCATTCTCAGCACTTTCTGAGGCAAAAATCATTCCCGTTGATGCATTTACAGAAAAAATAATTCAAATCTTTCAAAATTGGTACCGCGGCGAAGCCTTTTATTTAAATACTTCAGGCTCTACCGGTGCACCAAAACCAATCCGACTCCATCCGGAGGCCATGCGTGCATCTGTTATGCAAAGCGCTAAGGCTTTTGGACTTAAGAAGGGGGACACCCTCTTTTGTTGTTTATCGACAGAACATATTGCCGGATTGATGATGGTTATCAGAGCTATTGTTTTGGAAGCTGATTTAGTTGTAATTCCTCCTGAAAGTACCCCATTTAAAACTTTATCTCAATTTAATAAAAATATTGATTTTGCTGCTTTGGTTCCTTTACAATTAGAGGATGCCATGCAATTTGAGGGTATTAATTTATTGAAAGCCATAATTATTGGTGGGGCTCCACTCAATACTTGGCAGCGAGCAATGGTTAAAACCTTGAAAGTCCCTGCTTTTCAAACCTATGGGATGACTGAAACATATACCCATGTAGCCATTAGACCCTTAAATGGTGAAAAAAGCAGTGAATTGTACCAAGCCTTGGACGGTATTAGCTTCAGCACGGATAGTAATCATCGTTTAAAAATACATGCACCGGCTTTATTAATTCCTGAAATGCAAACGAATGACGTTGTTAATTTAAAAGATGCCCATCATTTTGAATGGTTGGGGAGATTTGATAATGTAATTAATTCCGGCGGCATTAAAATTTCATTAGAACGAATGGAGGAGAGTGTAGAACTGGTTTTTCATCAACTAAATATGAAGCCCATCGCTATTTTTGCGCAAGGAATGAAGGATGAGCGACTCGGTGAGCGTTTAGTCCTTTATCTGGAATCCGAACCATGGACTGAGGAGATAAGGTCCTATTTTGAAGAAGCACTAAAAAAGGAATTAAATAATTACTTCATGCCGAAGGAATTTATTTTTATTCCGAAATTTGAACGAACGAGTTTAGGGAAAATTGACAAAATTAACACATTAAAAAATAATAATAAGTACACCTATTAATGTGCTACCATGTTTCAACTTTAAATCATAAAAAGCTGAAAAAAGTCAGTTTGCATGATGTATTGGAGCTCAGTTCCGGAATACATGCAGATGATTTGAAATCCGCTCGATTTCATGTTAATGGGTTTAAATTTCCGATGGTGGATGTCTTTACCAATGAAAATCATAATTTAGTAGAAGAATATTATTGGGGCTTAATACCTTCTTGGGTTAAAGATAAAGCGCAAGCATTAAAAATTCGAAGCGGAACACTCAATGCGCGTTCGGATGCTATGTTTGAAAAACCATCTTATCGAAATGCTAATGCATCCGGTCAGCGATTAATTATTCCTGTCACCGGTTTTTTTGAGTGGCATGAATTTCATAAACATAAATATCCATTTTACGTCCATATGGATGATGCTGCAATTTTCTTTCTCGGAGGTATTTGGGATCAATGGATGAATCCTGAAAATGGGGAGCTTATTAAAAGTTTTTCTTTAGTTACTACTGATGCCAACCCAATGATGGCAAAGATTCATAATGACGGTCAGCGAATGCCGCTAATTATTCCAAAAGAACATATTTTTAAATGGCTGGATTCAAAATTAAGTAAGGACGAAGTTTTGGATTTTTGTCATCCTTTTCCTGAATTACACATGAAGGCTCACAGTATTGGAAAATTATTAAGTAGCAGAAACGAGGAAACTGATGTGGCTAAAGTTCAAGAAAAAGTTAATTATCCTGCACTAGAGTATGATAAGTTATTAAAGGATATTATTTAATTTTTAAAAGCTAAAAAGGGAGCATTAATATACCATGAATATCAGATTAATTTAGCGCCATTCAAATGCTGATTAATCCATTCGTTAAATTGTTTTTTCCACATCATGCCTTGGTATCTTCCCAGTTCATTTTCATTAAAAAATACGATAGTGGTGGGTACACTTCGTATATTGAAATTTTTGCTCAGTTCGGGCAAGGCGTCAATATCAATTTTAATTAATTCCCATTTCCCGGTATTCAATGTTGCTAATTCATCCAAAATAGCGGCAAGCCATGTACATGGTTCGCACCAAACAGCACTAAACTCAATCACTAATGCATGATTTTTGCTTCTGTTTTGCAATTCATTAAGAGTCATTATGAGGACAAATTAATTAAGTATGCATTACAAAATTCAATGGTCATTGGTTCCTTTCTATGTAATTCATGAGCTACTTTATTGCGTTAATTATAAATATCTTTGTTCGAATAAATAGTATGAATGCCCCAAGGAAAATAATTGTTGTTTTGTGGTATGCCTTTAGTACATTATTTCCAAAAATAGCTTTGGCACAAGATTCCGTTTATGCGCAAACAGAAGATATATTAAGTGCATTAAATAATGATAGAGATTTTAGCCATGCAGCTATTAAGTTTTCAAATATTGGGGAGTATAAAAAGGCCTTAGAATATTACGACTTGGGCAGAAAATGGTATCGCTATAATAGAAGTCAGGTAGATAGTATAGCCTTTGGGCAGCTTTATCATCCGGTAAATGCGCATGATTACATATTGGCCCAAGCACAAAAGGCCAGGGTAATAATTTTTAATGAATCATATTTTCAGGCCAGGCACCGCATTTTTGTGGGTTCATATCTTCATGAATTGTCTAAAATGGGTTTTCATTATTTTGGCGCTGAATCTTTTTACAATATTGATGAAGATGAACTGAACCAAGCTTACCCGCTACGTAATGCCGGGAAATATAATGCTGAACCACAAATGGGGCATTTATTGCATCTGGCTATCAAGGAAAAATACCATTTTTTTGCTTATGGTGCCCATTCGGATACGGGGAATAAAGAACAAGTACAAGCCTTAAATATTAAAAATTTTCTAGATCGTCATCCGAATGCTAAAATTATAATATTATGTGAGTCAGGGCAGGTCTATAAAGAAAGCTTTGGCACGTTTATACCAATGACTGCCAGGTTGGTTCAGCTTTGCGGCCCAGATGTATTAGCAATTGACCAAGAGGTTTTTAACGAACATTCTAGGCCTAAATATGAAGAAGCTTATTACAATTTTGCCTCCCCTGAAGGCGATGTTGTATATTTAGATAGTTTAGGTAAACCTTTTTACATGAATGGTTTAGTGGACATTCAAGTTTTTCATGATCGAACCAAATACATTGATACACGGCCGGCTTGGTTATTCAGCAATGGTAATAAGCCATGTTATTTTGCTAAAAAAATATCTAAAACATTAGCATTCCCCTGTTTAGCAATGGCCTTTCGCAAAGGTGAGGATTCACAAAAGGCCATACCTTTGGATGTGATTGTAATTCATAGTTTGGTAGATGATCGTCCCTTGGCCTTGCCAAAGGGAAAGTATATTATTGAAATAAAGGACATTGACGGAAAGAAACAATTAATTAACTTGAATAATTAATCCTTTATTTATACGATCTCAATGATTTTTATAAAGTTACGAACAAATTCACCCCTTTAAAAATAATATGACTACGCATTTTAAAAATCGTAATTCATTAATTTTTTTGCCTTAATTTTGAAGTCCGAAAGGTACTTATGATCAAAGTTACAATTGATGGTCACGAACTGGAAGTTGAGAATGGAACGACCATTCTTAATGCAGCCAGATCTTTAGGCGGGGATAGTGTTCCGCCGGCCATGTGTTATTATAGCAAACTAGAGGGAAGTGGCGGCAAATGCCGTTGCTGTTTAGTAAAAGTAGCAGCCGGTTCAGCTAAAGATCCTCGTCCGATGCCTAAATTAGTGGCAAGTTGTGTTACACAATGTCAGGACGGGATGATTGTTGAAAGCAAAAACTCCCAGGAGGTATTGGATACCCGCAAAGCCATTGTTGAATTTTTATTGTTAAATCATCCGCTGGATTGTCCTATTTGTGACCAAGCCGGTGAATGTCATTTGCAAGATTTAGGTTTTGAGCATGGCAAAGCTGGAACGAGATACCAAGAGGGGAGAAGGGTATTTAATAAAATCGACATCGGTCCGTACATTAAATTGCACATGACCCGTTGTATTTTATGTTATCGTTGTACCATGGTAGCTGATCAGTTAACTCCTGAACGTGTGCATGGTGTTATGTGGCGTGGAGAGGTTTCTGAAATTAGCACTTATGTTCACAAGGCCATTGAAAATGATTTTTCAGGAAATATGATTGATGTTTGCCCGGTAGGTGCATTAACCGATAATACTTTCCGTTTTAAAAGTCGTGTTTGGTTTTTAAAACCATTCAATGCACATCGTTCCTGTACTAAATGTTCCGGCAACGTGGTGGCTTGGAAACACGGCAATGAAATTTATAGAATAACCGGAAGAAAAGACAAATACGGCGAAGTGGAAGAATTTATCTGTAATGATTGCCGATTTGAACATAAAAATGCAGCTGATTGGACCATTGAAGGACCAAGATTAATTGACAGACACAGTGTGATTGGGCAAAATCATTTTGAAGCGCCTTATCAAGACTTGCTGGCAAAAAATTTATTAAAATAGTTTAATATTAAGAAGCAGATAAAACTTGGTTTTATCATAACTCAAATAGAATAATGGAATTTATTTTCATAGCCAAAGTCCTACTGGTGCTTGCTATATTGGCAATATCCTTATTAGTGGCTACCTATACTACCTATGCCGAACGTAAGGTTGCTGCTTTCCTTCAGGATAGAGTAGGTCCGGACCGTGCAGGACCGATGGGTATTTTTCAACCTTTTATGGATGCCGCTAAAATGTTTATGAAGGAAGAAATTTTTCCTAAGGACAGTAATAAGTTTTTGTTTATTCTGGGCCCTGCATTAGCGATGCTCACAGCTTGTATGACCAGTGCAGTAATCCCTTGGAGTAAGGATATTACACTTATGGGGCATCGTATCCCTTTGCAAGTGGCCAATATTAATATAGGCGTGCTATATGTATTCGGTGTGGTTTCCTTAGGGGTGTATGGTATTATGATTGGCGGTTGGTCCTCCAATAATAAATATTCCTTGCTGGGTGCTATTCGTGCCTCCTCTCAAATGATCAGTTATGAATTGGCCATGGGACTTTCATTAATTGCCATATTGATAATGAGTGGCTCATTAGATCTGAAAGACATTGTTGAAAAGCAACACGGATTTTGGACCGGCAGTTATTTCTCTTGGAATTTCTTTAGAGCACCGCTTAGCTTCCTGATTTTTATTATTTGCGCTTTCGCGGAATGTAATCGTGCGCCTTTTGATTTGGCGGAATGCGAATCCGAACTTATTGGAGGATATCATACGGAATATTCATCCATGAAATTAGGACTTTATTTATTTGCGGAATACGTAAATATGTTTATCTCTTCCGCACTTATTTCTGCATTGTTTTTTGGGGGGTATAATTTCCCATTCATGGATAGTATTGGCAATGAAAATGCAGTTGCCATTATTGGATTGTGCGTGTTTTTTGCAAAAACATTTTTCTTCATGTTTGTATATTTATGGGTACGCTGGACCTTACCGCGTTTCCGTTATGACCAATTAATGCGTTTGGGCTGGCAATATTTACTTCCATTAGCGATATTTAATATTTTGGTGGTGGGCGCCATCATTATGTGGAGAATGATGTAATACTGAATGACTCAAAAGAATTGAAATTATAATACGATACAAAGTGTTTACTCTTGCAAATAACCCATGCAAAAGTTTACACCTTTAAAGGTTTAATTAAAAGATATGCAACTCACAAATAGAGCAAAACCCGTAGAAAAGAAGGCAATGAATTTTTCTGAAAGGATTTATTTACCTGCCATTATGAAAGGGATGAGTATCACGTTTCGACACATGTTCAAAAAAGAGCCGACGATTCGTTATCCTGAGCAAAAACGTGATTTCAGCCCGGTATATCGCGGTGTGCATATTTTGAAAAGAGATGAAAATGGTGCGGAACGTTGCACGGCTTGTGGATTATGTGCTTTGTCTTGTCCGGCAGAGGCCATTACGATGACCGCAGCAGAACGCCAACCCGGGGAAGAAAATCTTTATCGTGAGGAAAAATACGCGTCAAAATATGAAATTAATATGCTGCGCTGTATTTTCTGCGGATTGTGTGAAGAAGCATGTCCGAAGGAAGCGATCTTTTTATCCAATAGCATTGCGATGTCCAATTATGGTCGTAAGGATTTTATTTATGGCAAAGACCGTTTGGTAGAACCTGTAAGTCCGCCTGCGGAACATGTTAATAATTTCGAGGAAGTGCGCCGTGAAAAATGGCTGAGCGATACCGGAAGAGAAAAATAATTTCCGGGTTTTTTATTTCAAATACATTTGCTGCAAGGCGCCCCAAAGTTTTTCGCGCAGGGGTTGTGAGCCTTGAATATCCGAAAGGCGATCGGTTAGGAATAAAAGTTTATCCCCTTGCTGACTGAGCGTGTATAATTGTAAATTAATGGGAAGTAATCCCATCGGAGAATCAAAAGCAATAATCTTTTTATAAGGTAATAACATGATATCCTGCGGACTGATTCCTTTCTCTGCACCGATATTGATGAGGGCTATTTTTTGCATATCCAATTTTACCGAACCAAGAATTTTATTTAAGTACTCAATATCAGAGGTAGGAATGGCGGTTCCCGGGGCATAATTCAGTAAGATTAAACTTTCGGAATTGGGGTTGCCTTGAATCTTTAACGCTTCTTTTACAGGCGTTTTATTAATTATATCCGGTGCTAAGGTTACTCCTTTTTTATCTTCAGCCAATAAATAAAGACCTTCCGTATAAAATTCCGCATAAAATGATGCGTTAAATACTTCCTGATTTTCTTGCGTTTCCATGTTAAATATTAGTGGTAAATTTGCCTTTGTCGAAACAACTCTTATGACTTACGAAATTACGGTTCAGGCCTCAAAAAACTCCAAGATAAATCAAGTAGATTTCCACAATATACCTTTTGGCAAAATATTTACAGACCATATGTTGCTTTGTGAATATGCCGACGGAGATTGGAAATCGGCCGAAATACTGCCCTTTCAAAACATTTCCGTAAGTCCGGCGATGTCTGCCTTGCATTATGGACAAGAAATATTCGAAGGAATGAAGGCCTATAAAAATCCTGAGGGGAAGGCCGGAATTTTCCGTCCTGAGATGAATCATCGCAGGATGAACCGTTCTGCCCATAGAATGTGTATGCCGGAAATTCCGGAAGAACTATTTATAAATGGATTAAATGAATTAATCCGCATGGATAGTGCATGGATTCCTACTACGGAAGGCGCCTCCTTATATATCCGACCATTTATGGTAGCTACGGATGAGTTTGTAGGTATCCGTCCCTCAGAAACCTATAAGTTTATTATTTTTTGCAGTCCGGTAGGAGCCTATTATACCGAGCCGATAAAAGTAAAAATAGAGGAACATTATACCCGTGCAGCACGCGGAGGCGTTGGCTCAGCAAAGAATGCAGGAAATTATGGTGCGTCCTTATATCCAGCTGCCTTGGCCGCCAAAGAAGGATTTAAACAAATATTGTGGACGGATGATGTAGAACACCGATGGATAGAAGAATCCGGCACCATGAATGTATTTTTTGTCATCGGCGATAAAATCATTACGCCCTCCTTGGATGGAAATATATTGGACGGCGTCACCCGTGATAGCGTAATCACCTTATTTAGTGATAAAGGTGCTACGGTAGAAGAGCGCCCCATTTCCATTGAAGAAGTATTGACAGCCCATCAAAATGGCGAACTGAAAGAAGCCTTTGGCGCAGGTACCGCAGCGACGATTGCACAAATAACCGATATTGGATATCAAGGAAGCTTATTAAGCTTACATCCAATAGCGGCACGCAAATATTCCACTTGGGTATTGGAACAATTAGAAGGCATTAAACGCGGCACTCTGGAAGATAAATTTTCCTGGATGCATTGGTTGTAAAAAGGGAGTGGAATTTGATATTAATGGATAGTAATATGATTATTGTCTAACATAAGCTTCCTTAGTATTTAATTCAAAAGCAATATATTTTTTTGTCCGGGCAAGGGTTTTGAATCATCGTTTTCATTTGCACTAATCTCATCAGAGATTACATCAATAGCAGGACAAGTGCATTGCGCAAAATTTATAGCTTTACAAATAAGCAAACAGGAATTTGAATTTCAAAAGCCCTCATATAATTCTCTAGAATTTTTTTATAATAATCAATTTGTTTTTGTTCTTATGTTTTACTATTTTTCCTTGTGATTTGGATTTGGGTAGTTAAAAGGGCAATAAAAAAAGTCGGAATAAATCCCGACTTTGGTGGTTCGAAGCATAGCTACTTTCGTAGTTAGCGGCTACAATCCATCGCAAAAATACGAATATTTTTTTAATTACAACAAAATTAAATAAAAAATTGCTAGTGATTTATTTTTAATAATTTAAGAGTATAAAAAAGCCGGAATAAATCCCGACTTTGGTGGTTCGAAGCATAGCTACTTTCGTAGTTAGCGGCTACAATCCATGGCAAATATACGACGATTGCTGCTTAATTATACCAAATTTCACTAAATTTTTTTTGTGGTTTGTGTTTAATTTATGATTTTAAAAATAATTATATTTGCAAATATAATTATTCCTTTTCTGGAAGATTATTAAATAATTGATTACCATTAATAAAGATAAAACTATGACATTAACATTAGACCTCCTTTGTTCCAGATGTAAGCATTTTTTTCCCGGAGGATGTCATGCCTTTCCGGAAGGGATAGACCCTGCAGTTATATATGAAATCTAACATGTTACGCCTTTGTCTCATCAAAAGAATACTATAGTATTTGAGCCCATTGAAGGGATTGATATTAATG
>CAIKRV010000081.1 GCA_903829945.1 uncultured bacterium
CCGTTGCAAAATTGAAAAATGCGTTTCAATTCAAAAAAGGAGCTATATTTGCCTATTATAATTGATAATAAAGAATATTTTTATAACTTATGAAAAAGATAGTATTAGCCACAGCCTTATTCCTTGGAATCTTTAGTTCAGCATCCATTTTTGCACAAAGAGTACCTGATAAAACTTTAGAAGGATATGTAGTTGGGGTAACCCAAATGCCCGGCGTAAAAAAGAATGATACCTTAAAAGGATTTATAACCATTTACAACCAATTAGCTCGTCAGCAAAAGGCAGTTTATTATAAGGACATGGCTAATATCAGAACCAAAAAAGTTTGGGAACCATCCCGTGCTAAAGGATATGGGATTGACGGCAAATTTTATGAAGCCATACCATACCCTGCATCCAAGGATAATACCCCTACCAGCTTTGCTGAAGTGGTAAAAAAAGGAAAAATTACCTTATACAGATGGTATAGTATTTCTCCGAAGGCAGAACGTAAAAATGAGCGCAAGCCGGAAGATATGTACGATGATAAGGACATGGAAAAAAATTATCTGCTTCGCAAAGCCAATGGGGAAATTGAGAATGTAAATACTTTACATTTTAGTAATTTTAAAAAATCCATGAGTGAATTTGTGAAGGAAGATAAAGAATTGGCAGCCCGTATTGCTAAAGGAGAATTGGGCAGAGAAAACATAGAGGATATTGTAGAAGAATATAATAATTGGGCCGGCAATAAAAAGCATAAATAGTAATTTCAAACTGAATTTTAAAGGGCTTAATTCCTTTTTTATAAATTCGGTAAGATATTTGCTAAGTTATTTTTTTGATTTTTTTAATAAATTGATATTTGGTAAGCCTGGCCAAAAGTATGACTAAAAATACTACATATATTATTAAATTTCTTTTGGCTTTATTGCCGCTATTATTTCCTGTGCTGCTCAAGGCGCAGGAAGGCAGCAGGACTATTTATAAAGCTCAAGGCAGGGTGATTAGTCTAAGTTTTAGTTATTGTCATAAGGATTCCAATAATAATAATTGTGAAAAGCATATGGCTATTATGCGACCGGATTCTTTCCTCTCCGAAGAGCGCATTGGCAATCGTTTGGTGGCAAGTATTTCCGGAAATTATGCCCAAGCGTATTCTAAGTATTTTGACAAAGTATATGAAATACCCGACAGCGATTTTGATCAATTATGCCGTGCAGAAAAACAGAAAGTCCCCAAGGATCAAATTTATATTATTGAAATAAAAATTAATGGCCAGGTTAAAAGATATGAAATTGTGAGTCCCAAACGTAAGGATGTACCTCGCCGATTACTCAATCAATTTAAAAAGGTTGAAGCTTTGGTGGAAGCTATTCGGACCACTCAAAATGCCTACGAGCGCAAAGCCATTATTTTAAATAATCAATAATTTTTTAGCAGCTCAGTTCAAAAACGGCTATTTCCGCTTTTACGCCCACTCGGCCCGGATATCCGATAAATCCTAAGCCTCTATTGACATAAATATACTTGTCATTCTTTTGATATAAATCTGCCCATTGTTTATAAAACCATTGTGCGGGACTCCAACGGAAACTTTTAAAATCAGCCCCAAATTGCATACCATGCGTATGCCCGGCTAAAGTTAAATCTACATGATGAGGATGCGATAAAATTTGAGCTTCCCAATGACTCGGATCATGGGACATCAATATGGTAAATGGTGCATCAATGCCCTTTAATGTTTTATTTATATCGCCATACTTGGTAAAACGTAAGCTGGCTCCCCAGTTTTCGCAACCGGCTAAAGCTATACTTTCATTATCCCGTCTAATTAATATATTTTCGTTTCTTAATAATTTCCAGCCTAAATCACGATGTATTTGATACATGGCTTCCATGTTTTTGGATTTGTCGGCTTCACTTTCCCACTGAGAATAATCCCCGTAATCATGATTCCCCAAACTTGAATAAACACCTAAAGGAGCCTTTATTTGTTTTAAAACCGGTATAAAAGGATAGGCTTCCTCACTTAAATTATTGACCAAATCGCCGGTAAATAATACCATATCCGCGCCTTGTTTATTTATTAAATCCACTGCCTTTTGCATATGCGCCGGACTTTCCCAACTACCGGTATGGATATCGGATAGTTGAATTATTTTGATGCCGTTAAAAGCCACAGGTAAATTTTTAAAAACCAATTTCTTTTTTCGAACTACAAAATGATAAGGCCCGTTGATAATACCATATACTAAAGTGCCAAATGGAATAGCAGCAGCAACCAAGGCGGTTCCCATTAAAAATTGGCTTCTGGAGATAGGCAGGCCGGCGGTACTTTGAGCATCGCTTGTGGTGCTCCCTTTTGAAAATACATATTTCCCTAATCGAATGAGATCATCCATGGCCAAAAAAGGCAGGGATACGATTTTAGATAAATATAAAATAACGATGACACCGAATACATAAGTTTTAATAAACTTGGGCCACTCATGCCAATTGGTAAAACTTGCCGATAACAATAAAGTTATTGCCAATGTAGTTATTGCCCAAAAGCCAATGATGACTATTTTCCTGCTGATGGGGCTGGAGCCGCTCATCAATGTTTTTACTGCTTGGAAGAAATAAATATCTATGGCAAGCATTAAAATAAGAGGAATAAAGAGGCGAAATAAATTTAACTTCATTAATTTTGAATTTATGTTACGGAGTTCATTGCTATGACGATTAAGTCATTAAAAAATTTTAATTTGAACAAAATTAATCGATTTATTTTACTTCTTGCTCTGCTGGCCTATGCTTGTACAGGATATGCACAGGTCAATAATCATTTTACACATGAGGATACATTGAGGGGCGCTTTGAATCCCTTGCGCTTATATGATGTTAAGTACTATGATTTACACCTTTATGTAAATACTGTAGATAAAACCGTCAGTGGAGAAAATAAAATAAGTTTCCTGGCACAGACGGATCTGGATTCTATTCAAATTGATTTTGCAGCAGGCATGCAGGTGATAGATGTGCAAAACTTTAGTTATTCGCAGGCCAATAAAAATTTCGAAACAAAATTTAATTCTTTAAAATTTTCCAGAGCAGGCGATAGATGTTATGTCAAATTTCCGAAAAAAGTAAAAAAAGATTCTTTGCTTGCTATAAATGTAATCTTTTACGGTAAGCCCAGAGCAGCCGTTAAAGCGCCTTGGGATGGCGGCTTTGTTTGGAAAAAAGATGCCGATGGCAATACTTGGTTGGGTACCGCTTGCGAAGGCATAGGTGCATCCTTGTGGTGGCCATGCAAGGATTATTTGGGCGATGAGCCGGATAGTATGCGCATTACTTGCCTTTGCGATACTAATCTCTTTTGTAAAGCCAACGGACAGTTGGAATCCGTGAAGGATATTGAAATTGTTAATGATAAAATAAATCCTGATCATACCATAATTTTAAAGCAATATGAATGGTTGGTTTCTTATCCCATCAATACCTATGATGTCACTATTAATTTAGGAAACTATGGCGATATTAAAGATAGCTTTTACAGCAAATCAGGAAAGTTGGCTTTGCATTTTTATCCTTTAAAGGAACATCAAGCGCAGGCGCATGCCTATTTTCCTACCCGTACCAAACAAATGTTAAAATGTTTTGAACACTATTTCGGACCTTATCCTTTTTTTAAAGATGGCTACAGTTTGGTGGAAACAAATTATTGGGGGATGGAACATCAAAGCGCCATTGCTTATGGCAACCACTTTAAAGATTCCACCTTGGGATATAATTTTGATTTTATTTTAATTCATGAAAGTGCCCATGAGTGGTGGGGGAATTCATTAAGTTGCACGGATGAAGCCGAAATGTGGTTGCATGAATCATTTGCCACCTATGCGGAAGCTCTGTACGTGGAATATTTTTGGGGCAAAGAAGCAGGTACGGCTTATCTGCTTAAACAAAAAAACAGAATATCCAATACTGAGCCAATGATAGGACCGATGGGCGTAAATTATCATCAAAGAAAAGATAATGATATTTATTACAAAGGTGCATGGATGCTACACACCTTGCGTAATGTTATTAACAATGATAGCTTGTTCTTTGCTATTATTTATAATTATGCTTGCACATATAAATGCAGTCCGGTACATACTTATGATTTTATTAATATTGTAAATAAAATGACGGGTAAAGATTATTCGACATTTTTTAAGCAGTACTTATACCATGCTGCTCTTCCGGTGCTGGAATATCGAATAAAAAATAAATCGAATAAATATATTTTCTCCTATCATTGGATAGGGGTAGATAAAAATTTTGAAATGCCAATCACTATTTCTGCTGATGGAAAAATCCAAAAAATAAAAGTATCTGCCTCTTGGAAACATGAAAAATTAATGGGGACTTCAGATAAATTTTTAATTCCTGAAAACTTTACTTTATTTACTTTGAATAAGATAGACTAATAAAGGCGATTTGATATAAATTAAAAATCTTTTTAGTTTTTGGAAATAAATAGCCAAAATAAATGAGCACTACTATGTAAGTATTCTTATATTTGCCAGCATTAAACGATAAGCAAGTGTTATGATTAAAAGAAGATTACTCATTACCACTCTCACACTACTGGTATATGGTTCAATCTTTGGTCAGAAATTTACCTTTATCAAGGATATTAATCCCAATCTGAATGGGGATTCTAAACCTAGCTTTTTTATCAATTTTAATAAAAAATTGATTTTTGCCGCGCAAAATGCCACGAGCAATATGGAGCCTTGGCAAACCGATGGTACAAGCAGCGGAACAACGATGATCCGGGAATTAAATAGTTCGGGCAGTTCTATTACCACCAAAACTTCCAGTTTTAATATTTTAGGCAGCAGTTTGTATTTTATTGCCGATGACGGAAATGGCAATGACTTATGGGTAACGGATGATACTTATAACGGTACCGTAAAAGTTAAGGATATTAATTCCGGTGCCAGCGGCATCGGCGGACTAACCATATTTAAAAGCAAACTTTATTTTTATGCCAATGATGGTACCAATGGTACTGAACTTTGGGTAAGTGATGGTACGGCTTCCGGAACAAAAATGTTAAAAGACATTAATTCCGGTTCAGGTTCTTCCAATCCATCGCAGCTTACGGTATGTGGCAGTTATTTGTTTTTTGTTGCCAATGATGGAAGCACCGGTAATGAAGTATATGCTTCCGATGGAACGGCTGCCGGTACTTTTCAAATGGCGGATATTAAATTAGGTTCTGCCAGTTCTAACCCGAAATATTTAACCAATAATAATGGTAAATGTTATTTTCAGGCAGATGATGGCAATGTCGGTTCGGAATTATGGGTCAGCGATGGTACCTCCTCCGGAACTAAATTAGTAAAGGATATTAATTCCGGTGGCAGCTCTTCCCCGAGTAATATGTTTTCTTTTAATAATAAATTATACTTTGATGCCAATGATGGCACCCATGGCATAGAATTGTATGTGAGTGACGGGTCTTCCAAAGGCACTACTTTGGTGAAGGATATTAATTCCGGTTCCGGAAATTCCTCCCCGAATAATTATATAATTTATAATTCGAAATTATTTTTTTCCGCCAATGATGGTACGCATGGCATAGAGCTATGGAGCACCGATGGCAGCTCCGGCGGTACCTCTATGGTGAAAGATTTAAATAGCGGTTCAAATTCATCCTATCCGTCGGCGCTGACCAATTACGGCGGTTGCATCTATTATGTAGCCAATGATGGCACACACGGCGTTCAATTAGTAATGACGGATGGCACCGATACAGGTACCCATGTATATTTAAATCCATCGGCTACCCAAACCAATCCGATGACCAGCGCTACACAATTGGCTTTATATAATGGCTCCTTGTATTTTGCCTCCGGGGCAGATAGCAACGGTATAGAATTATGGAGTTTTTATGCACCATTGCGTACGGGCATCAATATGCCTGTGGAAGCCGGCATGAGCATGAGGCTGTATCCTAACCCCAATAGCGGTAACGAGCTCCACGTACAGTGGGATGCCAAGGAGGACGCTAATTTAACCATTGTAATAACTTGCATGGATGGCAAAGAAATATATAGAACGGTAGCGCCGCATGCGGCAGCTGAATTTACCGTCATGCTCCCGTCACAAATTAAAAATGGATTATATTTAGTGAGCATACAAGGTAATCATGAGAAAGTAACCCAAAAGTTATTAATTCAAAGAAATTAATACTTATAAGGAATAAAATAAAGCCCATTGCCGGAAGCGATGGGCTTTATTTATTAAAAACGGAACTAAGCAGATAAAAATCTTGTATAGCAAACAGATCTTTGATTTATTGGGGCTGACCGGAATTGACAGGACGGGGTAGGGTAGGTAAGCATGTCGGGCACTGCGAAAAAGCCCGTAAAACTTTTCGCAAGCCACTTAAATGGCAACTATTCTTATGCAATGGCCGCTTAATTCTAGGAATTAGCAACTATTCACTCTGAGAGAGCATACGCCTAACCGGCTTTTTCGTATAGAGTGTCGCATTGGTAAAGGCTGGATGTATTTGCGCCTTGGTAATACATTGAGAAAACAAAGGCTCAGCTAAAGTTTAGGTATTCATTTCACCTTGCTTTAGTAAAATCAAGAAATGATAAACATGTAGAAAGTTTATTGCTCCCTGTGTTTGGACGAGAGTTCGAATCTCTCCAGCTCCACGAAACAAATTAAATGCCCCGAAAGGGGCATTTTTAATTAACCCGCGAGCCAAGCTAGCTTGAGCGAGCAAGGGTAAATTAAAAATGCAAGCGCAATAGCGCGGCATTTAAATTGTTTCCGGCCCCCCAAAGGGAGATCGCGCCAGCAATCTATGTATTCTAGAGCCAAGCTAGCTTGAGCGAGCAAGGGTAAATTAAAAATGCAAGCGCAATAGCGCGGCATTTAAAATGTTTCCAGCCCCCCAAAGGGAGATCGCGCCAGCAATCTCTCCAGCTCCACTTAATTTATAAACACCTCTCTATCAGAAGACAGAGAATCGCTCTAGCTTTTGCGTTTTTTTGCATTCAATTGATAATAAAGGCTTAACGGGTTCGATTCTCTTAAAGTTTTTATGATCTCAAAAATAACCCTTTTGGGGTGTTTTGGGTTATTGGTTATCCCAGATTAAGGAATCAAGTATCTTTGTTTAAATGATATTATTTATATGAAGGTATTGTTTATGATAATTCTCTGCACATTAACTTACTCTTTAAGTAAAGGGAAAGATAAAAAAGTTAATGTTTTGGTAGATGAACGAATGGAATTGCTTTGTACAATAGAGCTAATTGGTAACAACATGCATGTGCCCTGTGCAAATACTGATTATAAACGTGAAATAAAAACTCGCTTTCAACCTTATAAAACTCATCCTGCTGTTTCATTTATTGGTGCAATGTTGAATAGCGAAGAAATGGGTTCCAGCGCTTTGGTTTGGTACATTTATCAATGCTCGTTTCCGGAATTTAGGTTGGAAGGGAAAATTATTGATGAAGAATGCCAGATTGGACACTATGAACATTTTCATGATACCTTGACTAAATTTAGAACCTTGTTGAAGGATTTTTACAACAAATCTCGTTTTCATGATTTTTTCCTGAAGCACAAAAATTTGTATGACTCAATCTGTACTCCCATTACAAATTACATTAACCATATCTCAATCGTAGATACAATGGAGAAACATTACAACCAAGTTAAAAAAGCTTACTACCTTGTATTGTCACCACTTGTTCATCCCGGTGGATTTGGTGTGCAAGTTCATCGTAAAAACGGGGACTATATTTATGGCATAGCCGGACCCATTTTTGAGAGCAAAACAAAACCTATATTTCCCGAAGAAGATATTTTTCAGAACATCATCATCCATGAATTTAGCCACTCATTTTGCAATTGGATTATTCATAGAAATTTTAAAATCTTGAGCGCAGATAGTTGCCTTGTTGACACACTGACCGCTGTAAATGAGCATATGAGATTATATTATGGAGGAGACTGGGAAACGAGTTTGTTTGAACATTTGACCAGGGCAAATGAAATTGTTATATGCAAGAAGGTACTCGGACAAGATAAAGCCAATATAACATTTATGCGCTATTATAATCATGACCATTGGATTTACTTAAAAGGGTTAGTGCCTTTGATTGAAAATGTATATCTGCGCAATAAACAAAAGTATAACAACGAGGAGGATCTGATTCCAGATATAGTGGAATACTTGAATGAAGAAAAAGTTAAATATTGTCGTTAGTTTATCCAAAAACCAATTAAAAGTTCGACAATCGTACGAGCAACTCCACGAAACAAATTAAAAATGCAAGCGCAATAGCGCGGCATTTAAATTGTTTCCAGCCCCCCAAACGGAGATCGCGCAAGCAATCTCTGTTTTCTAATTTAACAAAACTTATTTCTTCTTTTTAGATGATTTGGCTTGCTTGTTAAACGCAAGGCAAAGACCAATCCAGTCATCAAAATCTTTTTTAGCGGACATCCCTGTGTCATCTACCATGACGTAGCCTTTCATGGGACGTTTAGTGAAATCCATCGTCCTGCAACCTCTTTTTTCCACTAAACTTTCATGCAATGCAGGGTCAATGCGACACATCATTTCATCTTTGATAATGCCTACGCACATTTTATCGTTTACCATAAAAGTAAGGTCACCCATCATTTCCTTTTCTTCAACGTTAGAAAGATGTTCTAAGGAGGTGCGAATCCTGTTTGCAAGGGTTTCATTATAAGCCATGACATTGAATTTATTTAAATATTCAAAATTATAGTTTCCAATTTATTGAGCACCCTTATGTATAATAAATCCTCTCGAATTGCCGGGACAATTATTAGGTATTAAATCAAACCCCTCGTTCGCGCGAGTTTAGCGATAGCGCTCTCGTGTGTTAATAATAGGGCGACCGCCGCGGATTAGACCGCAATCTACGAAAAACGATGCAAAATATAAAAATAATATTTAACTTGCTATTGATTTATAAGGATGGAGGATTAAAAATTATAGGCAAAGGGAATATACAGTTGCCTTTTAAATAATAATGCCCATTCCCTATATAAGCACTAACAATAGCCCATGAAAAACTGTTTTTTTATTCTTTTACTATTTATTAGTTTCCTTAGTTACGGACAAAAAAGTGCTGAGTTCTTTTATCATACGCCCAATGATACCTTTCCTGAATATGGACAAAAAATTTATCCTGCTACAAATAATGGGTTTATACTTATCGGCCAAAAACAAGATTCTATTGGCGTACTCAGAGTTATTGATTCCAATGGAAAATTATTGCGCACCAAATATACCGGCATGAGCGGCGCAAAATATCCTACTTATTGTGGGGATGAAGGTTATTGTTTTTTGAAAGGAAATACTATTTATAAAAAAGATAGTCTTGGTATTACCCAATGGAATTATGCCTTGGATACCATGCAATTCCTAAGCATGATCCGGACCGCGGATTCCGGTATAGTGCTTGGTGTAGAAAATACCAATACTTCTTTCCCTTTTACGGTATATCTAATTAAACTCAATAAAAATGGAAAGCTTATGTGGACTACACCTGTAGGTATTGGTTTGCAATGTACGATAGGTAATATTTGGCAAATGCGTAATGGGAATTATGTGGCTTATTGTATTGCTTATAACGGTGCAGATAGGTATAGATCTAGCCTAAACCAAGTTTCAGCCACGGGTAATGATATAGGAGATTTCTTTGCTGTAGGTGCTACACCAAGTTTGCAATTTTGTGATGGCCCCAATGCGCTCATGGTATTATATATAGAGGAATCATATAATATTAATCAATTTAATTTCCAACTCAATCGGATTGGAATACATGGCAGCAAAAGTTGGAATAATTCCATAGCAGCTATGCCAACTTTGGGCAAGGGCTCAGCAGCATGTATTTATCCCTGGCAAAATGCATATCTCACGCTGATGCAAATAGATACTGACCAAAACGGTGCCTTTGCTGATCTAAGAATGCTTGATACCAATGGAAATCAGCTTTGGCAAAAGTTGATTGGGATAGGCAAACAAGCCAAATTAAGAAGTATTATACAGCAGGATAGCGGATATATGCTATTTGGCACCGGCAAAAAGGAGGGGGTCACCCAATTTTACCTGGTAAAAGGATATAATACTACCTCATTTGATTATTTAAATATTGAAGGCAATCAATTAGGTGTTTTTCCAAATCCAAGCAATGGAATTTTTAAAGTAAAATTGCCGATGGCTCCAAATAGTCCAACCCAATTGTATATTTATTCCGTGGATGGAAAATTATTAAATACCGTAAATATAGCCGGCGGACAAAGTATAATCAATATAAATATAAATCAGCACCCGAACGGAATATACCTACTGAAAGCCATATCTAATAATGTGGTTTTACAAGGAAAAGTAATAAAGGATTGAAATGAAATAAGTTGCAATATTATTATAACTTTGTTTCAAAAATTAAAAAAACTTGAAAGGATTATTATTTTGCCTTCTAATTTTATTTACAATGCAACAAGTAAAGGCGCAAGATAATTTTAAATTGGAAAATATTTCCGTACGATTTGGATATGGAATTAGCATTGCAGAAGTACCACAATGGCAACAATCTTTTCAGTTCGATAATTTTAATTTAGGATTTACATTAAAATCATATAAAGGAATTGATTTATCGCTTTTGGCAATTTCCAGTGGTTATGCTCATTATGGGAATGATTTTATTTATGGACTTAATAATTATATTTTAAATCTGCAATATCGTCCCATTAGGAAATATAATTTGCAGCCTTTTGTAGGAGCCGGGATCAGCATTAATAATTACAGAGAGGAACAAGTTGTATTTGGTACTTGGTATCTAAACAATTCTTCTGCTCCTACAGGAGAATATTTTGTTACAAAGGGACCATTTGCAAATATTGAAATAGGACTACTTTATAAAATATCAAAGCGCTTTACTTTAAATGTGGAAGCTCTTAAAGTTTTCGGAAAAAATAATGATATAGTTGCAGTTCCGGTCGCGTCGGAAATTTATTATATGCTTTCATTGGCTTATGTTTTTAAGATTTTTTCAAGCAATTAAATTGATTCCTCGCTCGCGCGAAAGTTAGCGATAGCGCTCTCGTGTGTTAATAATAGGGCGTCCGCGGCGGCGGATCATGACCGCTATAATCCGTAGGATTATTTTTATTCATACAACAGTAGTAATAAACATTACCATCCCCTCCGCCCTCCGGGCACCTCCCCTTGCCAAGGGGAGGAGTTCCGCTGAAGCGGAACATTATTCGCAGCGATTAAACATTTACCAACAAAATTTAACAACATACCTCAGCGAACATAAAATGTTTTGACGAAGTCAAAACTCCTCACCTTAGCAAGGGGAGGTGGACGCGAAGCGGACGGAGGGGATGGTTATCAGAGC
>CAIKRV010000082.1 GCA_903829945.1 uncultured bacterium
GCATGAACTAAAATCTCGTCCGCAGGTGGTCAATTTGATCCGGTGCGGGGTGGTCAATTTAGACCGGAATCAAGTGGTGAGCTTTGTCCGATGGACGGTGGTCAGTTTGACCGAGTTTTCCACATTATGTTGAATTAACTTATTATAACCATCATTGACGGCGTCAATTTGATAGTGTAGTTTCTTATAGCCTTTGGGTAAGTCTGAAATGGATTCAGGGTCATATTCAATACTCTTCCCAAAATATTCAATCAAAAATTTTATGTAAACTTCATGGGGGGTAAAGTCTTCATTCAAGTAGGTTTCAATCTTTAGTTCAGAAATTGAGGAGGGCAAAATATCAACAGCTTCATCCCATAACTCATTAAATGTTTTTAAAGCATATGCTACATCATCAAAATCTCTTAACTCAACATTGAATTCAAAATTTCTTTCCAGTCCTGATTCAGAAAGATTACTTGACCCAGTAATAACGGAACCCGAATGATGCTCATTGAAGTTCTCAGGTCTAAAAATATATATTTTAGAATGTAGTCTTTGACTAGGGTGAGCTTTAATTTCAATCTTTCCTTCAATTATATCATTGACAAATTGAAGAATTCCTTCTTCAACACTTTTTTGATATGAAGCACTTTGAATGTCACTTTTTAATTCATTAAGAAATTCATCTCTTGTAACTTCCCTATTGAAATTAAATTCTAGCCCTTTTCTAGCAGCCTCACTTATTAAATGGTCAACATCAATTCCAACTAGGATTCTTATTTTGGAAGTATTTAAAAGTAGTGGCCGAATTCTGAAATATCCAGAGGCTCTAAAAAACCCAACAAGAGCATCAAAATAATGCACTTGGGTGTTTGTGAAAATCCCTTCAAATTTACTTATGAGAGTATTATTGTCTTTATTCGTAAAGAATTTTGTCGCCATTACTTCTTAAATATTTGATACTTCATTAGACTTATAAACTGGTGTTAGCTGGTTATTCGAGAGCGACTACCGCTTCCCACTTAATAAATTTAAGCTTTGCTCAATCAATCCTTTTGCCTCAGCTACTTCGCTGTCAGAAATTATACTTCCTTTTGTCGGTATAAATAATTCTCTAATATCTACGTCCAAAGCCTTAGCAAGCTTTGGAAGCAATTCAAGCTTTGGATAATTGGCTTCACTGCAAATATTGCTTATCGTTGTCTCAGACACCTTAATTTTCTTTGCCAACTCCTTTCTAGAAATACCTTTTTGCCCCATTAATTCTTTTATACGAAGTATAGCCATCATGTTTGGTTTGAGAGGCGAAAATAGTAAAAGTAAAGCAAAGCTTCATATATTTTCAAAATAATTAAGTGAAACTTTTGAAAAAGTTAAATATTGCTTATCTTTGTCACATAATAATTAAGCGTTGTTTTATATATGGAAACTTTAAAAATTGAAAATCAGACTAAATCTATTGAGATAGCATCTACTATTATTGACCAGATTAGATATGCTGACAAGTTTGCCCTAATGGCTTGGGGTGGTCGTGAATTTGTAGCGTTACCAGAAAGTGAGGAGTTTCAGGGTGGTTTGAGATTCAGAGTCAATGGACTAAAACATAAAGGATATGTTGTTGTTCAACTTCGCTGGGTTGATGACTATACAGTTAGCTTTCTTAACAAAAAAGGACACCTAGTCCATAAATCTGAAGGAGTTTACTGTGATATGCTGGTTCTAATTATAGACTGGATTGAGGGTAAATAATCAGGGAACTAAAAGTCTTCTCGAATGCCTTTACTTAATTTATTACCTAGAATGTCCCAGTCTTCAGAATGGAGACCTTCCTTGGCAGTGTAAAACAAGGCAGCTTTATACTTATCGTATAGCTTAATATCAACTCTATCCATTACGAAGAAATTGACAATATCCTCCTCCAATTGTTCTAGCAGTCGTTTATCGGAAACATAGAGCACAAAATGATTGTGATGTCCATCTCTATTCTTGAAAGATTCAGTAGCAAAAAACATTCGTATTTCAGAATTCTCTCCGAACTTAATTAATATGTCCTCATACAGAGAATGCATTAGTTTATAACAATTTGTATTACTCCTATCAAGTTTATACGCTACTGTTACATATAATGACCATTCCATGTGCCAAAGAGTTGCAGATAGAGATTCTTTGTCCATCAATCCATCTATCAGATTTCTCATTGATTGGTTTTCTTGTTTCAATAACTTATTTTCATCAAACATTATTTCGCTGTCAAAGTATTTAGCATGTTCGATTGGGAATACTCTTTTATTGTTTCTAAGCTTTGTGTCATTCCATAATTCTGGATTCCTTTTGTAAAACCTATAAATTGTACTTTTACTAGCTTTGGTTCTTCTGGTAAACTCTTTTACATTTTCAATTTTCATAATCCGATATTGATATTCCTTTTTAGATAGAGGTTCCCCATACAAGGGAGTTATTCAAGCATTTTAATAATAAATAGCTCAAGATTTCTAAAAGTGTAGCTTATTGACACATTTAAGCTAAATATTTTTAAAAAATGCCCTAAATTCCTAGTTTCATAATGACACACTTATTGTAGAACCTTAAATTATGACCTGAAATTTTGTCCCCAATTTCTTTTAACAATTGATAGGCTCAAAAAAGTCAAGTTGAAATTTAGAATATAGTAAGGGAGATAACGGGAAAAGTAAAAATACTTTGTCCCTCAAGGGGGGACAGGGGTGAATGAACCATTATAGGAACATGCCAATTAGCACGTTTTAGCTAGCATAGTCATATAGTAAAAACGGGATAACATAGGAACATAACGGAGGTATAACATTGAGATTTTCGTTGTCCCACCTAAAATTATATAGATAAATAAAAAGTCAAAGAAAATGAATTGAGCGATTGAGGACATTTAAAGGAAATGGAAAGTTGAAGAATTATACTTTTTCAAAATGTTTCCCACAAAACGCCTAAGATGTTTCCCCCAAAAAGATGAAAGCCCTCACTGTCAAACAGCAAGGGCTTTCAAAAAGTGGTGATGGAGGGAATTGAACCCCCGACACAAGGATTTTCAGTCCTTTGCTCTACCAACTGAGCTACATCACCTCGTTTAAAGAGGTGCAAAGGTAATGCTATCTTAATTTAATCCCAATATTTTTTTTAAAATTTCAAGAAAAGCCCTAAACTTGAACCCTAATTCAATCCTATGTCTTTTGAACGTATTGAACAATTTATTTTTATCCTCCTCACCGGTGCTGCCGTCTTTTTGTTTACTAAAAATATTCGTAAACTTAGAAGAAACGTTCTCTTAGGTAAGGATTTAGCCGAGCCCGTCACCCAGTCCGGCCTGCGCTGGAAACGCCTTTTCCTGAATGCGCTCGGACAGAAAAAAATGTTTAAAAAGCCCTTGCCGGCCATCCTTCACCTCTTTGTTTATGCCGGTTTTATCATCATTAATATCGAAATTCTTGAAATTATATTGGATGGTATCCTTGGCGTGCACCGCTTATTTGCGCCCTTACTCGGCGAAAAATGGTATCCTTTATTTATTAGTTGTTTCGAGGTTTTAGGCTTTTTAGTGCTCATTTCCTGCGTTATACTCCTTATCCGTCGTAATGTCATCAAGGTAGCACGCCTCAATATGCCGGAATTGGAGCGCTGGCCGAAGATGGATGCCAATATTATCCTCATCACTGAAATTATTTTGATGTCCGCCTTCCTTATTTTGGATGGGGCTGACCAAACCATACAACAAAAACATTTTTTCTATCCGCCTTATTTTCAGACCGGAACCTTCTTCCTAAGCAGTTATTTGGTAACTCCTTTTATTCACTTAAGTATGAAACAATTAGTAATACTGGAGCGAACAGGCTGGTGGATTCATATTACAGGTATATTCCTTTTCCTCAATTATTTACCCCTTTCTAAGCATTTACATATTTTACTCGCCTTTCCGAATACCTATTATGCACGGATAAAAAACTCAGGCAAAATGGCCAATGTGCCGGAAGTCACCCGGGAGGTACAATTGATGCTTAATCCTGATGCGGCTGTAAATGAGGCTCCCGCGGCACCCGGTCGCTTCGGCGCTAAGGATGTTCCTGATTTATCCTGGGTGGATGTATTGGGGGCTTTCAGTTGTACGGAGTGCGGCCGTTGTACCGCTGCTTGTCCGGCCAATATTACCGGCAAAAAGCTTTCTCCGCGCAAAATAATGATGGATACCCGCGACAGGGCGGAGGAAATAGGACGCAATCAGGACCTCCACGGCAAAGATTATAAGGACGATAAGTCATTATTGGGCGATTATATATCCAAGGAAGAAATATTGGCTTGTACCACCTGCCAGGCCTGTGTGGAGGCTTGTCCGGTCAATATTGATCCGCTATCCATTATTGTGGAGCTGCGTCGCTATATGATTATGGAAGAGGCAGATTCCCCGGGAGAATGGAATATTATGTTTTCCAATACGGAAAATAATCAGGCGCCTTGGCAGTTTTCGCCACAGGATCGCTTTAAGTGGGCCGATGATTTAAAAAATTAATTTAAAAAGAATAAAAATACATTTATGGATATTAAGGTTCCAACCATGGCGGAAATGATGGCACAGGGAGAGCAGGCAGATATTTTGTTTTGGGTGGGATGTGCCGGTTCTTTCGATCAGCGTGCACAAAAAATAACGAAGGCTTTTGTTAAAATTCTAAATAAAATACAAATAAAATTCGCAGTACTGGGGCCGGAAGAATCCTGTACCGGGGATCCGGCACGTCGCGCGGGGAATGAATTTCTTTTCCAAATGATGGCGGCCAATAATATTGCTGTTTTAAACGGATATGAGGTCAAAAAAATAGTAACTACCTGTCCGCATTGTTTCAATATGTTGAAAAATGAATACCAGGAATTGGGTGGAAATTATGAGGTAGTACACCATACCACCTTTCTTCAGCAAATGATTGATGAGGGCCGATTGAAAATACAAGGCGGCGGAACGTTTAAAGGCAAAAAAATTACCTTCCATGATAGTTGTTACCTTGGGCGCAATGCAGGCGTTTATGAAGCTCCCAGAGCCCTCATTGAGGCCTTGGATGCCGAACTGGTAGAAATGAAACGTAGCAGGGCCAATGGCTTTTGTTGCGGTGCCGGCGGGGCCCAAGTATTTAAGGAGGCCGAGCACGGCAAAAAGGAAGTCTATACCGAGCGTACCGAGGAGGCCTTAGGAACAGGGGCTTCGGTAGTGGCTATGGCTTGTCCGTTTTGCATGACCATGCTTTCCACCGGCATGACCGAGAAGGATAAAAATGAGGAAGTAAAAACCTTGGATATTGCCGAACTTATTGCCATGGCGGAAGATTTATAAACGCCCGCGGCAACAAATTATTTTATCTGCGTATCCCTCCGATACCGGATTTATGGATTCATCCGTTTAAAAGCTTCGCCAAAGGCTGCTTGTGCCGCACTGAGGGAAATTTTAGAAAATCCGTGGGCAATTTCCAATTCATCTTTTTCCATCCCTTCTAGGGTTACCTGAGCCATTAATTCCGGACTTATACCTCTATCCTTCATCCCGCGGGCATCACGTGCGCCTCTATCCAGCTCCGTATCCACAATAGGAGGAATCATTTCAAAAACCTTGATGGAAGTATTTTTTAATTGATGGCGCAAGGATAAACTGAAGGAATGTAAGGCCGCTTTGGTAGCACAATACACCGGCATGATACTCAAGGGAACAAACCCCAATCCGGAGGAGACGTTCATAATCGCAGATGAAGGTAAGGTTCTGAGATGTGGAATAAATAGGGCACACAATCGCATAGGAGCTTCTAAATTGATGTTCAGCTCTTCCAAACCTTTTAAATCATTTTCTCCTTGCGTAAAATCCACTTCATACTGCATACCTGCATTATTAATGAGCATGTTCAGTTGCGGGAATTGAGCAATAAGCTTACTCACCATTTCCTTGGCCATCGTTCTATCACTCACATCCCATTGGATATAATGTGCTTCGGGAAGTTTGGACTTGGCTTCGTCCAGTTTATCTTGACGGCGACCACAGATGATGACCGTATTGTTATGCTTAATTAATGCTTCTGCAAGGCAAAAGCCAATCCCGGTGGCACCCCCGGTAATCAGTATAGTATTCCCTGTAATATTCATGATTCAAAGATATAATATTAGTTTTGTTAGTAAACTATGAAAACATTAATCTTTAGTACCCTAATTATTGCGTGTCTTGCATCCTGTACCATGAAAAAATCTGCTGATTTGCTTATCCTCCATGCTAAAATTTATAGCGTGAATACTGCCAATACCATTTATGAAGCCATGGCTGTTAAGGATGGAAAAATTTTGGAATTAGGAAGTTCAATTGCTTTGGAACAAAAATATAAGGCCAGGGAAAAATTGGATGCGAAAGGAAAATTTATTTATCCCGGTTTTATCGATGCCCATTGCCATTTTTATAGTTATGGCCTGGGCTTGCAAAGGGTAGCTTTGGAAGGGACTTCTTCCTTTGCGGAAGTATTGCAACGGGTAAAGAAATTTGCATCCACCCACCAAGATAGTTGGATCATTGGCCGGGGCTGGGATCAAAATGATTGGGATATCAAACAATTCCCGGATAAGCAGGAACTGGATCTAATGTTTCCGCATACACCCGTCATGCTGAGTAGGGTGGACGGACATGCAGCTTTGGTGAATTCCGAAGCATTGCGTAGGGCGGGAATAAATAAAAATACTAAGGTGGATGGCGGACTGATCCTCCTGAAAAATAATGAGCCGAGTGGGATATTAATTGATAATGCCATGGATTTGGTAAAATCCATTATTCCTAAACCGAATGCACTACAGCGAGCGCAAGCATTATTGGCGGCGCAACGCAATTGTTTTGCAGTAGGACTTACCACTGTAGATGATGCGGGTTTAAGTATGGACATGGTGGATTTAATTTTAAAAATGCAAGCCGATAAAAAATTAAGCATGCGCATATATGCCATGCTCAATGGTACTATGGCTAATATTGATGCATTAATAAAACGCAGGAAAATAAAGACGCCCCATTTGAATGTTTGTTCATTTAAATTTTATGCAGATGGAGCCTTAGGTTCCAGAGGTGCTTTATTATTGGCTCCCTATTCGGATGAACCGAATACGCAAGGATTGTTATTGATGCATGAGGACTCCTTAAATAATTATGCAAAAATTTTATATGATCATCAATTTCAAATGTGTACGCATTGTATTGGAGATGCCGCCAATAGGTTAATATTGGATATTTACGGCAAACAATTAAAACGACAAAACGATAGACGATGGCGTATAGAGCATGCTCAAGTAGTAGCGGTGGAGGACAGGGACAAATTTAAAAAATGGAGCATTATTCCATCCGTACAGGCTACGCATGCTACATCGGATATGTATTGGGCGGAAGAACGCTTAGGGAAGGAGCGCATGCCCACTGCCTATGCGTACAAGAGTTTGATGCAAGAGCATGGCATGATAGCGGGCGGAAGTGATTTCCCGGTGGAGGATATTAATCCGCTATATGGATTTTATGCGGCTGTTGCCAGGCAGGATAAAAAGGGCTATCCGGCGGGTGGCTTCCAAATGCAAGATGCCCTAACGAGAGAGGAAGCATTACGTTCCATGACCATTTGGGCAGCCTTTGCCAATTTTGAAGAACATGAAAAGGGTAGTTTGGAAAAAGGGAAATATGCGGATTTTGTAATATTAAATGAAGATATTATGCAAGTACCCATACATCAGGTACCCGGTGTAAAAATCTGGCGGACTTATTTAGATGGTACTTGTGTGTATGCCGGGAGTTAAGCAAATATTTTATACCTAAAATCCAAAAAGAAAGGCGAACCATCGGGCTCGCCTTTCTTTTAAAATATATTTTTTATAAATTAAATATCGTGGTGAAGACTTTCTACCAAGTAAGGATGATTTTTAGGTAGTAAGTTAGCTTTGGCTAAGGAAGCGCCAACAATGTAAGCAAAAATACCGGCGAAGAATAACCAGAATCCAATTTCATAAAAACCAAATCCGGAATCTTTACCTGCGGTCATTGGCATAATAATCATATACCAATCAATATATTTAGCCAATAATAATACGATACATACGAATAATACCCAGTTTAAATTTCTTTTCGCATCGCGCATCATAAATAATAAGAAAGGAGCGAAGAAGTTTAAGCTAAGATTGATAAAGAATAAGCTTTTCCATCCACCGTGCATACGCATGAGGTAATAAGGAGTTTCTTCAGGGAGATTGGCATACCAAATCAATAAATATTGAGACACCCAAGTATAACACCAGAAAATACTGAATCCAAACATGAATTTACTAACATCATGCATATGGTTTTCATTTACCCATTCCATTTTACCATTCTTTTTAAGGATAATGATAATAAGGTTGGTGAGGGTCATACATCCAACTAAGGAGCTGGCGAATACATTTACACCGAAAATAGTACTGTACCAATGAGGTTGGATACTCATCAACCAATCCCAGGAAGCTACGCAGAAGGTAAATCCGAAGAAAGGAAGGAAGAAAGCAGAAAGGCGGAAGGATTTGTTATAATTAAGCATTCCACCAACTTCATCTTCATTTAAAGAATATTTACGATAGGCTCTACCGGCAAGTGCCCAGATGGCCAAGAAAAATACGCCGCGGATTAACCAGAAAGGCATATTTAAATAGCCGCTTTTGCCTTGAAGCACGACATCATTTTTAACTACATCCGCATGCGTCCATTCATAGATGGCATGCATACCATTATTTTCACCGATAAAAGTAGCTAAGAAAATAACTACAATAACACCAATTCCTACAGGAATATACATTCCCATAGCTTCAAAAATTCTTTTAATACCTGAACTCCATGCACCGCTGGCCAAGTATTGAATAGCCATAAAAGCAACAGCCAATACGCTGAAAGCGGTAAAATAAAAGCCGCTGAGCAAGAAATTAGCCCAAAAGCGACCCGGTTGGTTATGATCTACGATCAGTCCCAATATAATTAAAACTACACCAAGGATGCTTGCACCCATGAAGATCGTTTTGTTTCTACTTGTAAATTCAATTCTGCGAATCATCGTATTCTGTTATGATTGTTTCTTTACCTTAGTTTAAATTAGTTTCCGGCGGAGGCAGTTGCTTCAGCAGGAGCTGCCGTAGCAGCCTTGGATGCTTGGTCTTTAATGTATGAAATAATTAACCAACGTTGGTCAGGAGATAATTGGGAAGCATGAGACCCCATTAAGTTTCTGCCATACGTGATGCTATGGTACATTTTACCTTCAGGCAAAGTTTGTAAAAGTGCAAACTTGCTAAAATCCCAAGTTGGAGGAGGGTACACGCCGCCACTCACTAAAGAGCCTTGCGGAGAACCTTCTTTACCATGACATTGCCAGCAATAAACTTCAAATAATCTTTTACCTTCAGCCATATGATCTGGAGAAGCGGTAATCGGATTTTTAAGTTCTTTTCCGGCTTGTTCATACCCTTCGTTAGTATTAGGGTAAGTATAATAATAGGCCAATTTACCGCGAGCAATAGTGCCCTTAACTGGTAAGCGCATATTTAAAGAATCCTTATTGTAAATCAGTTCATGATGTTTCCATTGGGACAATGGATCATATGGAACCGAGTAATACATATCCCCTTCAAATTCATAAACGAATCCCGGATCATTCGGGTCGTAATTCTTAGAGTCAGGGTTTCTGCTGTAAGAGCAAGCCCCAAGACCGATTAACGCTGCTAAAATACTTCCTGTGATTATCTTCTTCATCGCGATTATTTCAATTTAAAAGGTATTGGGAAAGGCATATTGTGATCCACATGAACGTCATCTCTCAATTCTTCTACCCCCCATGCTTTCATGTTATTTCTAATTTCATCCGCTCTGGAATCTATTTCCAATAAAACCACAAATTTATCAGCGGTAGAACGTGGTTCATAAATAACAGGAATTACACCCGGAGCAAGTCTGGAAATGCAAAGATAAGTAGCCACCATACCGAGGGCGGTAATTAAAACCGTACACTCAAATAATATTGGCATAAAGGATAATAAAGGCCAAATTGGTTTACCGCCAATATTCATTGGCCAATCAAAGGTATTGGTATAGCCGGTAAGTGATAAACCGAACAATAAACCGATACAGCCGAATGCGAATGCAGCCACACCGAGGTTTGATCTTTTTACACCTAATACACGTTCTATGCCGTGTACCGGAAATGGGGTGAATACTTCAATAATGCCGTATCCTTTTTCCCTTGATTTTCTTAATGCACCCATCAGTACTTCATCATCGTTGAATACTGCTACAATGCAATTGGTCCGTCTTATTTTAATAATGCTCATTGTATAAAATAATGGCTTGTCTGTTTCTTAAAAATTAATGGTGGTGTTCGCCTACGGTTTCGTGCTCATCATGTCCGTGTCCATGTGCCGCAGCAGCCAATTCATATGCCTTATCTTGGTCATAATCTTGTTCGCCATGGTAAGCACCTGCCGGTTTGCCATGAGTTGTTTTCTTATATATCATTTTTACTTCCGCAATTGCAATTACCGGTAGGTATTTAGCAAATAAGAAAAATAAAACGAAGAATAATCCGATAGTACCTACAAACATTCCAAACTCAACCCAAGTTGGAACATACATTGCCCAAGAGGATGGTAAAAAGTCGCGGTGAAGTGAAGTAACAATAATTACAAAACGTTCAAACCACATTCCGATATTTACGAAAATGGACATGATAAAGATAAAAATAGGACTGCGACGGAATTTTCTAACCCAGAATAACTGAGGAGAAACCACGTTACAGGAAATCATAATCCAATAAGACCACCAGTAAGGACCGAAGGCACGGTTAATAAAGGTAAATTGTTCGTAACTATAACCGGAATACCAAGCCATAAAAAACTCGGTACCGTATGCAATACCCACCATAGTCCCGGTTAGGGTAATGATTTTGGACATCGCTTCCAAGTGACCGATGGTAATATATTTTTCTAAGCGCATTACTTTACGCGCAATAATTAATAAAGTTAATACCATTGCGAAGCCTGAGAAAATGGCACCAGCAACGAAGTAAGGAGGGAAGATGGTGGTATGCCATCCCGGTAATACCGAAGTAGCAAAGTCAAAGGATACGATGGTATGTACGGAAAGTACTAACGGGGTAGCTAAACCTGCAAGAATTAAGCTTACCAATTCAAATCTATTCCACTGACGGATAGACCCGGTCCACCCAAAACTGAAGAAATTGAAAATATGCCAGCGTGTTTTAGATTTTGCACGGTCGCGAAGGGTAGCAAGGTCAGGAATAATACCGGTATACCAGAATACAATGGATACAGTAAAATAAGTTGAAATGGCAAATACGTCCCAAAGCAATGCAGAGTTGAAATTCGGCCAAAGTGGACCGTAATCATTCGGCAAAGGAAGGGTGAAGAATGCATTCCAAACACGTCCCATGTGGAATATTGGGAATTGGCCTGCGCAAACCACCGCAAAAAGCGTCATCGCTTCCGCAGAACGGTTAATTGAATTACGCCAGTCTTGGCGGAATAATAATAAAATGGCGGAAATTAAAGTACCGGCGTGACCAATACCAATCCACCATACAAAGTTGGTAATATCAAATCCCCAACCAATGGTTTTGTTTAATCCCCAAGAACCAATACCATGAGTAACTTCATAATAAAAGCTAACTATACCAATACAGAGCGTTAGCATGGCAATAGTGAAACCAATATACCAGTGTTTGGTAGGTTTGGCTTCAGCTGGAGCGCAAATTTCGTCTGTAATGACGCTATAGTTGGTTTCTCCAAATATTAGAGGTTCCCGTATCGCGGCTTCATGACTCATCTTCTGTTTCCTTTTCTATTTTTGTTAAGCAATTGTTTCATTCGAGTTTCTAACCTTAGACATATAATTTACTGAAGGTCTTACGTTCAATTCAGTTAATATCTTATAGGTACGTTTGTTTTCAAGCAATTTGCTGATTTCACTGTTCGGATCATTCATATCACCGAATACAATGGCATTAGCAGGGCAACTTTGTTGACAAGCCGTTTTGATTTCTCCATCTTTTAATGCACGTCCTTCTTTCTTCGCATCAAGTTTTCCAACTTGGATACGTTGTACGCAGAAAGTACATTTTTCCATGACACCACGCGTACGAACGGTAACATCAGGATTTAATACCATTCTGCCAAGGTCAGTTTGCATTGGATAATCTTTAAATTTATCATTTAAAGCATAGTTGAACCAATTGAAGCGTCTTACTTTGTAAGGACAGTTATTTGCGCAATAACGTGTTCCCACACAACGATTATAAGCTTGTTGGTTCAAACCTTCAGAACTATGTGAAATGGCATTTACCGGACAAACTGTTTCGCAAGGAGCATTGGAGCATTGCTGACACATGATTGGTTGGAATACCACTTTAACTTTTTCGTAGTTGCCTAATTTGTTTTCAGCACCTAACTTATCTAGTTCTTTATATTTATCGTGATAAATTTCTTTAGGACCTTCCTCAGAAATGGAATAGTAACGGTCTATACGTAACCAGTGCATTTCTCTTCTGCGACGAACTTCATCTTTACCAACTACTGGTACATTGTTTTCAGCCTGACAGCTTACTACACAAGCATTACATCCGGTACATGCGTTCAAATCTACCGCCATGCCCCATTGGTGACCCGGGTAGCGGTAATCCTGCCACAAAGAAATACGCAAGGAACTTTCTTCTTTTTCCTTTTTCTCCATTTCCTTGTAATAGCTACCATTGGCAATTTCAGCAATAGTAGTTTCCCTCACAAGATCACGACCTTCCATATGGTGGTGCGTTTGTGATTGCGCTAAAGGATAATTTTCTCCGGTCTTAGTAATGGTTACGGTTTGACCGCCGAAAATAAGTGCATTATCGGTAACGGTAGCAAAAGGATAGGCATTGGCACCAATACCTGCAGCTACTTTATAGGTAGCGCTTTCTTTGGCATTATGACCATAACCTTTGGCGATAGCTATGGTATTATATTTTTGTCCCGGTTGTTTCAAAACAGGAAGTTTAACTGAATAGTTACTTCCTTTAGCTTTGATTTCAACGACATCTTCATCATTTAAGCCTAATTTTTCTGCTAATTTTGGTGAAATAGCAGCATAATTGTCCCAACTTACTTTTGAAATTGGATCAGGCATTTCTTGCAACCAAGGGTTATTGGCATCACGACCATCACGAATAGCTACTTTTTCATAAATAACTACTTCGATATCGCCGGATTCAGCAGCTACTTTTGCAGCGGAGGCTAAATTGCCATTGAAGGAATAAGATTTTGCGTTTTTAGATTCCATGCTGATAAAACCTCTTTCAAGGCTATGCATCCAGAAATCTTCAAAGTTTTTATATTCTCCGCCACCGTAGAAATTTTCTTTCCAATTTTTCTTTACAAACTCATCATAAGTGGTAGAAATTCCTGCCCATAATAATAAGCTTTCTTCAGCTGCACGGGTATTGAAAATAGGAGAGATGGAAGGTTGATATAAGCTTATATATCCTGCTTTTGGCATATCATCACCCCAACTTTCCAAGAAGTGGTTGGTAGGTGCTACAGCAGTACATCTTTCAGAGGTTTCATCCAAACGTGTAGAAAAGGCAATAGATGTTTTAACTTTTGCTAAACCATCATTGAATTTTTTTGCATCCGGATAAGTATAAGAAGGATTGCAATCATGAATAATTAAAGTACCAACGGTACCGGCATTCATTTCATTTACTAAGGCAATCATTTCTTTATCATTACCTTGATATTGGTAAGAAGGATTGTCTAAATCAATAGTATTTCCATAGGCACCAAGCATGCTATTGATAGAAGCTACCAATGCTTGATGATCAGGATTATTTGAACCACAAATAACTAAAGCCTTACCCTTATTTTTTACAAGGTGAGTAGCCGCCATTTTAATGCTATTACCGGCAAGTTCTAAGGAAGAACTTCCTGCTTGAGCACCACCGGTACCTTCAGCCACATAATTATGTAAACGCACAAGTGCAGCTCCAATTTGAGAAGGAGATAAAGTTGCTCGGTGGTCTGCATTAGAACCGCTTAATGATAAAGTAGATTCGAATTGGAAATGGAAAAGAAAATCTTCCGGTTTTCCACCTTCAACTTTACGGGCAGAAGTATATTGTTTTGTAAATTCTACAGGAGAAATCCAAGTGCCTAAGAAATCGGCATCCACACTTACTAAAGATTTAGCGTTAGCTATATTAAAGGAAGGTAAAACCGCTTTGCCAAAACCTTGCTCATGCGCATCTATAATTGCAGAGGCAGAAGCAGCATCATATTGAATATGTTTAGCGTTTGGATATTTTTTAATAAAGGTTTCAATGGCAGCCTTGGTAGAAGGACTACTAATAGTACCTGTTAATAAACGAATCGCACCGCCGGCACTTAGTGCACTACTTGCAAGTGTATCAATTGCTTTCCAGTCAGCAGCTTTATTATTTACCACCGGATGTGACAAACGACCTAAATCATAAAGATTTAAAACCGTACCTTGTCCAACGGCACAAACCCCGCCTTTAGAGAAAGGAGATTCAGCATTACCTTCAATTTTAATCGGACGACCTTCCCTTGTTTTTACAAGCAAGGAGCAGCGTGCATTACATCCACCACAAGTAGTAGCATAATAATTTGCTACACCCGGATCAATTTCAACAGGCTTATTAATGTAAGGAACTACATTCTTAACCGGACTACGGGAGCAAGCTGCCAGGGTAGCGGCAGTAATACCGAAGCCCATGAACTTAAGGAAATCCCTGCGGTTAGAACTAAGTTCCAAGTCATCTTCTTTCAAGACTTTACTTAAAGGTAGCTTCTCAGCGAATTCATTCATGCGATTTTTTTCAAAATCCGCATCATGATGCAATTCCTCTAAGCCTTTCCAATATTTATTAGTAGTTTCCATGTACTTATTTAAAGTAGTCAGTATTCTGTGATTGTTAAATTTATCTTAATAATGGCATTTTGCACATTCTAAACCACCCATTTGCGCAACGGTATAGGTTTTATGTTTCTTTACAAAATCATAAGTAGAAGTATAGTATGCATTATCACTATCTATATGTGCCTCGCGGTGACAGTTAATACACCAGCCCATTTCGAGGGTAGAGGCTTGAACCACGCGCTCCATTTCTTGAACTTTACCATGACATTGTTCGCATTTTACTTTACCCGCAACTACGTGTTGTGCGTGGTTAAAATAAACGTGGTCAGGTAAGTTATGAACACGTACCCAACGAATTGGGGTATTGTTTTTGTATGCTGCTTCCAATTTGGCCAATTCCTCACTTCCGTATTGCGGACCGGATTTGATCGCCTTGTGGCAATTCATACATATATTAACGGATGGAATATTAGCTTGTTTTGATTTTTCAACCCCGGTATGGCAATATTGGCATTGGATACCATATTGGCCTGCATGGATTTTGTGGTTGAATTTAATCGGTTGTTCAGGGGCGTAACCCACTTGAGTACCTAAATCTTGTGCCCTATTATACCAATCCACAAAAGTGAATCCGGTTAATATGGTTAAAATGGCAAGCACGATAAAAATCGGGTTTATGGTGCTTTTGATGTAATGCCACTTTAAGGCTAGGCCTGTCAATTGTTTGCCTTCTGATCCTTTTTCAGTTGACTTTACCGCGGAACGCAAGGATATTACACGACCTATGAGCAAAAATAATATTGCTACACAGATAATCAGTGCAATAGGGAAGGGGATCCCTAAAAATGTACTGCTGGATTCAGACGCCACCGGCGCCGCTTCAGCAGCATAGGCGCTACTTGATAAAGTGATGAAAAAGAGATGTAATAGTAGAAGTCCTGAGACGAATTTGAAAGTTTTACCGGTCATCTTACTTGTGCTTTTTGCAATGCGGATGCGCTTTTACGCACCCTATTTCGTGCGCAAAATTAACCGTAAAATTTTTACATAACGAATAGTTTAAGGATAAATTGTAATTTAGATTCTGTCTAAATAATAAAGTGTTTTTTTATTCTCTTTGATTGTGAATACTTTTATTAATATTTTCGCTGTGTAAATAATTTAAATTAACACCATGAGACCTATTTTTAAATCGTTTTTTATTGTTTTATTAAGCTCATCTTTGCTTTATTTTTCATGTTCTAAAACCTCCAGTTCCTCCGGAACCACCACTGGAACTACTACCGGTACTACTTCAGGTACTACCACCGGAACTACTAGCGGAACCACTACCGGTAACAATAATGGTGCTGCTGCTCAGACTTTTAGCTTATTCGGACGGATTCATAATGTCTATTATGTAACTGCCGCCAGTGCCAGTGGCTACTGGGCCATGACGGCTTTGGGCGGTTCTTCTGTTCTTTCTTCGGATACTTCTACTTGTATTATATATTTTGCGGCTCAGCCTACTACCAACGGTAGCTTTACCCTTGGTAATGTGCCAACTTCTTTAACCGGTACCCAAGCGAGTGTAGTACTGACTGTAAATCATAACGGTAATATTGAAACTTGGATCAGTCAGGATGGGTCTGCAAACCTAAGTGTTTCAGGTGCAACAGTTAAGGTTACTTATACCAATGTTGATTTTGCAAAAGCAGGCACCAATACGCCTACCTATAAAGGCTCTGGAAGTATTCAGGTCAACTAAAACTTCAAGACATTAGATCTTAAAAAAAAAGGACAGTTTACCAACTGTCCTTTTTTTATCCAAAGCTGACAAGCATCATTTAATTACATCGAGGGATTTAATTAATTTCGCCAAAAATAGGTGCATGATCGAACGACTTAAAAAATCTTATTCCCTTGATTTGAGGGCCTTAGCACTTTTGCGCATCGGCATTGCTTTGGTATTGATCGCTGATTTAAGTATTCGATTATTGGATTTGAGTACTTTTTATACCGCCGAAGGGGTGATGCCTTTTTCATTGGTCAGAATGTACCATTGGAATTCTTTTGAGTTCAGCTTATATGCCTATTCAGATACCAAAGCGTATGTTCTTTTTCTTTTTTGCTTGAATTATATCGCCGCACTCATGCTGCTATTTGGCTATCGAACCCGTTTAGCAACAATTTTATGTTGGATTTTTCTATTTTCCTTGCAGCATCGAAATCCAATGATCTTGCAAGCCGGGGATGACTTATTAAGGCTACTTTTATTTTGGGGTATATTTCTTCCTTGGCATTATCGTTATTCCATAGATGCTGATCGTAAAGCTTTTCCAAATGCCCAATCGTATTTTAGTCCGGCGGCTGTGGCTTACATTGTTCAAATTTTTTCCATTTATTTTTTTACGGGTTTATTAAAAAATCATCCGGAATGGACCAAAGACGGGACCGCCTTATATTATGCCTTGAGTTTAGACCAAATCGTATATCCTGTCGGCAAACTTATTTACCCTTATCCCGGCTTATTGAAATTCCTTACTATTTCAGTATTTTATATGGAAGTAATATTGCCTTTGGTTTTATTAATTCCCTTCTTTGTACCGCGTTGGCGTAGGCTATTTATCTGCATCATTTTCTTATTCCAGATGGGCATTGGACTGACCATGAATGTAGGTTTATTTTTTATTATTAATATTGTTTCCCTAATAGGACTGATCCCCGGCAAGGAAATGGATGGGCTGGATCGGAAATTAAAAATAATACGCACTAAGGGTCAGGGACTGATTGAAGAGCAAAGTTTTCCAAAAAATTCATTAATAATATTTTTAGTGATTTATGGTTTTACATGGAATTTGGGCACCTTGCCTGCAGTAGGATATGCCTTGGATGATCGAAGTAATTGGATAGGATATTCCTTACGATTAGATCAAAATTGGGCCATGTTTGCACCTTCGGTATTCAAGGATGACGGATGGTTTATTTTTGAAGCACAAAAATCAGACGGCAGTTGGATAGATATTAAAAATGAAGGCAAGGCCATTAACTATACCAAACCCGAAAATATATATAAACTTTACGGCAGAGATCGATGGCGCAAATACTATGAAAATTTCTTATTTGTATTTAATGATTGGATGCGAGGGCCATTTTGCGAATACACTTTTAAGCAATGGAATCAATCCCATCCGGAAATGAAAGTGCGCAAGTTATTAATAGTGTATATGAAGGAAGTAACAGCACCTGATTATAAATACGTTAAGCCCAAACGAGAAATACTTTGCAGCTGTGGCGATTAAATTTTTTTCATTTGGAGGATTTGCCTATTTTTGCACCACTTTTCCTGAAAGGTATGAAATATCTTAAGTGTTAAAGTAAAAACATTCATGACTCCGTAGCTCAGCTGGTAGAGCAATTGACTCTTAATCAATGGGTCGAGAGTTCGATCCTCTCCGGGGTCACATGAAATTTACAGGTTTGCTTTTTGCAAACCTGTTTTTTTATAATATTACTCCAAATACAATCTTTTGTTCAGTTTTTAATTGTAAATATTCGTAAATTGCTTTCAAATTACTAAGATGAAATTCTCTATTACACGCTGCCTATTGTTTATATTTCTTTTTGGAAATTCTTTTTTAATTTCTGCACAGACTTGGAACTCTTTGGGTTCTATGGATGCTTCCGTCAATGCATTGTGCATCAATCCGGGTGCTGATACCCTATTTGTGGGCGGTGGCTTTATGAAGAATGGCAATAAAACCTTGAATTATATTGGAGCACTGAATACTTCCAATTGGTACGCAATGGGTATGGACATGGGCTCTGATTATTCCATGATCGGTACCAATGGCAAGGTATTATGTATGCAGCCTTTTCAAGGCAAACTTTATTTAGGCGGTGATTTTTCTACAGCCGAAAGCTTTGCTGCTTCTCATATTGCCTACTATCAAAATGGAAGTTTTGGTAGTGTAGGGAATGGTTTCGATAATGTGGTTCGTTGCTTGGCAGTCTATAATGGTGAACTTTATGCCGGTGGCGAATTTAAAAATTCAGGAACTACTGCGCTTTCCCATATTGCAAAGTGGAATGGTAGCACCTGGGTAGCAGTAGGCGCGGGACTGAATGATGATGTAGAAGCAATGACAGTTTATAACGGTCGTTTAATTGTAGGCGGCGATTTTGATCAATCCGGAACAACAACTTTAAATCATATTGCGCAGTGGGATGGTTCTAATTGGTCCGCCCTGGGAACCGGTATTACAACCAATAATGCAATGATATCCATGGGAATGCCTGCTATGGTTCATTGTTTGCAAGCTTATCATGGGAAATTGTATGCCGGCGGTATGTTTATGTACGCGGATGGTAAAGATGCTACTAATTTGGCCGTATGGAATGATACGGCTTGGTCATCCTTAGGGAATGTGGGTACTAAAATGTTGGACGTGGTGGAAAGCATGACGACCTATAATTATAAACTCATTATCGGTGGTTATTTTGATCAGGTAGGTAGCTTAAGCGCTGCTAATATTGCTGCATGGAATGGTACTACCTGGAGTACCTTAGGAGCAGGGGTGGATACAGCCATTGCCTGCATGGCAGCATATAAAGGAACCTTGGTGATAGGCGGATATTTTAAAAACGTAAATGCTAAACCGATGTCATACCTTGCGCAATGGCAGGAACCTGCGGGAATCAATCAAAATCATAAAAATGATTTGGCTATTGCAGTATTTCCAAATCCCGGCAGTGATTTTTTTAATATTAGCGGATTGCAAAATGAGAAAAATGTAGTGATTAAAATAAATTCATTGGATGGGAAACTCATTTATCAGGAACATGTCGAAAATCCTTCCACGCAAACCAAAATTTTATTAGGAAAAATTCCAAATGGTATGTACACTTTATATATGGAAAGTGAACAACATTATGCCGTGCAAAAATTAATTATTTTAAATTAATTTTTAGATTTTATCCAAGGCTTGCGTTAAATCAGCAATAATATATTCCGGGGATTCTAATCCAACATACATGCGTACAGCACGATGTTCAGGATTTTTAGCATCAAATTCATGTGCCTCCATGCTCGCGCATTTTGGAATAATTAAGGATTCATGGCCACCCCAGCTTACGGCCATCATAACATGATGTAAGGATTCGCAGAACTTTTCAATTTTTGACAAGGAATCTGTTTTCAATATAAAAGTAAATAATCCGCAAGCATTTTTCATTTGCTTTTTGGCAAGTTCATATTGAGGAAAACTTGGATCCATCGGGAAGATAATACGCTCAATTTTCGGATGATTTTTCATGGCCTCCACTACTTGATACGTACTGTGAGTGATGCGGTCCAAACGCGCAGGCAAACTTCTCAATCCGCGTATTAATAACCATGCATGAAATGGGGTTGCCCCGGAACCGGTATTTAAATATTCACTCTGAAATATTTTATTAATTAATTGATGGGAACCTGTTAATACCCCTGCTACCACATCGCTATGTCCGCCGATGTATTTAGTCGCACTTTGTAAACATAAATCTATGCCTAAGGTGATAGGTTTTTGATATAAGGGAGTACAAAAACTATTATCAATAATGGTGATTATATTTTTACTTTTGGCCAATTGGGAAATTGCACGCAAATCTTGCAATTGAAACATAAAACTATTGGGAGATTCTAAGTAAATAATACTTGTATTTTCCCTGATGGCTTCCTCGAAATTTGTTATGGAAGTACCATCAATATAAGTAACGCTAACATTAAATCGAGGCAGGATATTATTAAATAATCTTTGGGCCCAAGAATATGGCTCTTTAACACTAAGAATATGGTCACCACTTTTAACATTGGCAAGTACCGCGCAAAAGATGGCAGATGCCCCGCTATTAAATACTAAGGCATCTTCGGCTTCATCCAAAGCGGCCATTTTTTTACGTAAAATATCAACGGTTGGATTGATGCCTCGACTATAAATATAATGTTTAAATTCATCTTTAAAAGTTTGACGCATTTCATCCACCTTTTTAAATTGAAAATTGCTGGTTTGTACAATTGGTGGAGCAATAGCATTAAAGTAATTTTCCCGCTCTTCGCCAAGTTCATTTAAGATGTATGAAATATCCATGAAGTATTGATAATTTATGCTCTTTTTTTAAGAGCGTTTCCTGTAAAATAAATAATTATAAAAAAAGCTAAGGTACCCACGGCAATTAAGGCCGCATTGGAATTTTGTACGGCAATACTTATGGCAATAAAGACATAAGAACAAATAAATATTAATGGCAGCAAAGGAAATAATTTCATTGAAAATATTTGCTTTTTATCTAAATGTTTGGTCTCTTTTCTAAGCTTAAAAATTGCTGCTGCGGAGGCGGCCATGCCAATGCAATCAAGGAATATAACGAAGCTTAAAATTTTGTCAAAAGTTTGTGCAAAATATAATATTATCACTGCCACTATTGTAAAAACAGTTAGGGAAACCGTTAATACTTCTCTACGCTTTGACTTTTTAGAAAATATTTTTGGAATGGCTCCGCTTTCGCTCATGGCAAACATCACCCGCGGATTGCTCATTAAAATAACATTTACATATGCTAATACACATAAAAAAAGTAAGGAACTAAATATTTTCCCTCCGGTATTACCCAATAATCTTTCTGCTATTAAAGAGGCAATTTCTTTTTCAGCTTTGAGATGAGAAAATCCTATCACTTTAAAGTAAGATAAATTCACCAATAAATAGAGAACAATTACCAGTAAAATACCAATGAAAATACCACGCGGTAAATTTTTAGCAGGTTTTTCCACATCGGTTCCGAAATTAATGGATTGTTGGTATCCGCCATAGGTGAATGAAACAGCCACCAAAGTAGTTCCAAAAGCTTTTAACCAAGTAAGTGCATTGGTACCTTCCGGCAGATTAATATTGCTTACGTCGGCTGCGTGAATACTTGGGAAAAAGAGGGCGGAGATTAAGGTTAAAATCATCCCTATTTTTACTGCCATTAAAATATTTTGTGCCCGTGAACTCATACGCAAGCCCAATAAATTGACGCCATAAAATAAAATAATTGCAAAGGTGGCAATGAGTGCTTCTATGGTTTCATTAGCGGCGCTGCCCAATATCACTTTGGCTAAGTAACCGGAGCCAATTAATGCTACCATAGCCATAGATGCGGCATTGGAAACTAAAATAATACAATTGATGGCGAATGCTATGGAAGGATGATAGGCATAAGCAATTATTTTATAATAACCACCCATGACCGGAAACCTGGATCCTATTTCTGCATAAGTTAGTGCACCGCATAAGGCGATGATTCCCCCAACGATCCAAGCCAAAAAAAACATAGTGGGATTGAGGGCATCCTTTGCAGAGGTGGCGGCCGTACGGAAAATACCCATACCGATAATAAGTCCAATGATGACCATCGTCAGGTCATATCTGGAAAGTAGCTGCGTTTCTTTTTTGTTGTGATTATCCATCGATGGACAAAAATAGGTATTTACCTTGAAAAATTAGAAATAAAAGATAATTCCTAATTGGCCAGTTCTATATAAACAACTGCCTTGGTTTCAAAGAATTCTCCGCTAAAATAATCTTTAAGCGGAAATACTTGAGCGCGATTTTTAAAGCTTGATAATTCTTCTTTTAAATCGCCGCCCTTCAAATATAATATACCATTAGGCATGCCATTGATGCCTTTGGTACTGATGCGTCCCCTGACCCAGGAGGCAAATTCAGGTAGGAGGGTCACACCTCTGCCTGTAATGAAATCGAATTTTTCAGTTAATTGTTCTGCTCTAATCTGACGGGAGCGAACATTTTTTAAATTTAATTCCCGTGTTATTTCTTGAACTACTTTTATTTTTTTACCAATAGAATCTACCAGCATAAATTGTGTTTCCGGAAACATAATGGCCAAAGGCAATCCCGGTAATCCGCCACCTGTTCCTACATCTAATACGCGGGTTCCCGGTGCAAATCGAATTATTTTAGCAATACCTAAAGCATGCAAAATATGTTTTTCCATCACATGCTCAATATCCTTTCTGGAAATGAGATTCACTTTTTCATTCCAATCCATATAGCAAGCAGCCAAGGCATCATATTGTGCCAGCGTTTCTGCACTTAGCGATGGGAAATGAGCTGCAATAATAGAGGAATCTAGCATAGGATTACCAATCACTTTTTTTAGAAAACATACTACCCATGCCCATTAATGGCATAATAATTATTTGGAACAGAAAGTCCATGAAGGGCGCCGCCAACCAGACATATTTAAAATTTAATTTTTTTCCTGCTATTCCAAAAATAATAATTTGTATAATCATTCTCAAACTAAAAATTCCTAGTGCCGGAATCCATTGTGTGGGGAAAAAACAAGCTGCTGCAATAACGATATAAAATAAAAAATTGGCCAGCCAAAGCATACCTAACCTGCGTTTATCTCCACCTTTATAAAATTTGCTCACGCTAATATGTCTTCTTTTTTGTCTGATCCATTCCCCCCAAGTTCTTTTAGGTTCGGAAAGCATAAAACTTTCAGGATTTAATTGCACTTTGGTTCGCTTAGGCGAAGCATGCATATTTACAAATAAATCATCATCCCCGGCCGCTATTTTTAAGTATGGAGAAAAACCTTTCTTGGCAAAAAATACAGATTTTTTATAGGACAAATTTCTGCCAACTCCCATATAAGGTTTGCCTGATAATGCAAATGAGATATATTGCATGGCCGTATAAAATGTTTCATAGCGTATTAATAAATTTAATAAGCCGCCATAATATTTATAAGGGGAGTATCCCAGTACAAATTCAATTTTTTTATCAATAAAGGCCGATTGCATGCTTTTAATCCATTGCTTGGATTGGGGGGTGCAATCTGCATCCGTTAAAAGTAAAGTTTCATATTTAGCCGCTTTGAAAGCTAAAGTTAATGCTAATTTTTTGCCTTTAAACTCATTAATATGAGGCTCAATGGCAATTACCTTTAAATGAGGATACTGAAGGCTAAAGGCGCCTAAAATATCAGCTGTTTCGTCATAACTTTGATCATCTACAACAATCACTTCAAATTCCGGATAATCTTGTTCCAGAATTAAGGGCAAATTTGTTTTTAATTGTTCATCTTCGTCCTTCGCACATATAACGATAGTTACCGGCTCGAAACTTTCAGCCAATGGCATAGGTTTATAGGCGGCTACTTTTCGGAACAATAATAAATAAATGAGGACTTGTATTAAAAATACAAATCCGACAGCCCAAAATATAGGATCTAAATAAAATTGAAGGTCGAACATAAAAAGGCAAAATTAAGGAAAAGCCTTGACGCCTATCCCAGGCTTGAAAGGAATTTCATGAAATGTGAATAAAAAAATATTTTTATTTTTTTATATCATTACTCATTAATAACAAATTGATTCCGAGTCCTATAAGTATAGAGCCTGCTAAGCGGTCAATCCATTTAGGCAAACGGCTATTGGAATTGCTAAGATGTTTACTTCTAGAAGCTATTCTTCCATAAGCCATTAGGATAAATATCTCAGTACTAATATTAGTAGCACCTAAAATTAAGAATTGTACTAAAATATTGCCATTGGGATTGACAAATTGAGGAAGCAAGGCAACAAAAAAAATAATTGCTTTAGGATTAGATGCTTGAGTGATAAAACCAATTAAAAAAGACTTGAAGGCTTTTTGATGGGTAGGTGCTTCCACCACTTTAGCTTGTTTCTTTTTCAGACTCGCAAAAATCATAAGTATGCCCATGCCAAGTAAATAGATAGCTCCGGCCAATTTGATATAATTAAAGATAAATGCATAAGTCAGGATCATCGCACTTAATCCCAAGGCTGATAATATATAATATACCAAATTGCCGGTACAAATACCCATAGAGGTGAAGTAACTGCTTTTAGCACCATATTTTATAGCTTGTGAAGAAACGCAAAGCACTGCAGGCCCGGGGGTAAAACTAAGTAATAAATCCGTAAGTAAATACGTGAGCCAGAGATTGAAAGTCATGTGTTTGGGATTAAAATTACTGCAAATTTACGGATTATTTTTTGCAACGCGGGGTGGCAGCCATGCATTGTGCCCGATTCAATTTCATTACCTTTGCACCTAAATGAAATTTGACCTTCAGGCTACCTGCACAAAGTCTGCTGCCCGAGCAGGTAAAATTATGACCGACCGAGGAGTGATTGAAACTCCTATTTTTATGCCTGTGGGTACCATTGCTACCGTAAAGGCAATACATACCAGAGAGCTTAAAAATGATATAGATGCACCAATTATTTTGGGAAATACCTATCATTTATATTTACGTCCCGGTATGCCTACTATTGAGGCAGCAGGAGGCTTACATAAGTTTATGCATTGGGACCGCTTTATTCTTACGGATAGTGGTGGTTATCAGGTTTATTCATTATCAGATATTCGAAAAATTACAGAAGAAGGGGTGCAATTTAAATCGCATATAGACGGTTCTAAACATATGTTTACTCCTGAAAATGTAATTGATATTCAGCGTTCTTTGGGTTCAGATATTATGATGGCTTTTGATGAATGTCCACCTTATCCATGTGATTATGCTTATGCAAAAAATTCTATGGAATTAACCCATCGATGGTTGGAACGATGTGTAGCACAAGTCAAAAACACAAAAGAGAAATATGGTTTTTCTCAAAGCTTATTTCCAATTGTACAAGGCAGTGTTTATGAAGATTTACGTATAAAATCAGCGGAATTTATTGCTTCACAAGATTGTGATGGAAATGCCATCGGCGGACTATCCGTAGGAGAGCCCATTGAGGAGGTATATAAATTTACAGAATTGGTTTGTAAGATTTTACCCCAAAATAAGCCTCGGTATTTAATGGGGGTCGGTACCCCTGAAAATTTATTGGAATGTATTTCCAGAGGCGTAGATATGTTTGATTGTGTAATGCCCACGCGAAATGGAAGAAATGGCATGATTTTTACCACTGAAGGGATTATTAATATTAAAAATGCCAAGTGGAAAAATGATTTTACACCACTGAATCCGGAACCTTTAAGTTTTATTGATACGGATTATACCAAAGCGTATTTAAAGCATTTAATTCATTGTGATGAACGTTTGGGGGATCAAGTGGCTTCCTTGGCTAATTTAACTTTTTATTTATGGTTGGTGAAAGAGGCGCGTAAGCATATTTTAGAAGGCGATTTTTTTGATTGGAAACAAAAAACTTTAGCTAAAATTACCAGAAGACTTTAAACGATTAATTTTATTATCGTGAAATTTAAAATAATAGATTTATACATAGCAAAAAAATTTATAGGAGCAGTCGTTTTTACGCTATTGCTTACTGCTGTGATTTCATCTATTTTTGATATTTCCGAAAAATTGGATAATATGATTCAAAACGGGGTAACATTGAAAATTGCCCTCGTATATTATCTAAGCTTTATACCGAATATTATCAATTTGACCAGCCCGATGCTTATTTTTATAGCATCATTATTTTTTACGGCACGTCTGGCCAATGATACCGAGTTTGTAGCCTTGCTTTCCAGTGGTGTCAGTTATTATCGTTTGCTTTTACCTTATATTGTAGTGGGGCTCATGCTTACCGGAACTGACCTGATTATGAAAAATTATTTGGTTCCTTATGCTTATCGGAATGTATTGGCTTTTGAATTGAAATATGTACAAGTGAGGTATGATAATGATGCACGAAACATCCATAAACAACTCGATAATAATTCGTTTTTTTATATTCATGATGTGGATTTGAATAATAATATTGTCCATTTATTATCCATAGAAAAGTTTGACAAACAAAAACTAATATATAAGCTGAATGCTCAGGAAGCACGCATGGATACGGTGCATAATAATTGGCATTTGCATAATTATTACACCCGAACCTTTGATGGCATGCATGAGCATATTACCCGCGGTGATTCCATGATTTTGAAATTACCGATTACTAAGGAAGATTTTACGCAAAAGGTAAGAGCCTCTCCGGCGATGACCACCCCACAATTATCTAAATTTATTGAAGAGGAAAGTTTTAAAGGGGAAAACCTGAATAATTTTTATCTCATTGAAAAATACCGAAGGCAATCCTATCCTTTTGCCATATTTGTATTGGTGATGATTTCAGTTGCCATTGCCACACGAAAAGTAAGAGGAGGTATTGGTGCACATATTATGATCGGAATACTGATTGCCATCAGCTTTGAATTATTTATGCGCTTTTCAACCACATTTTCTACCAATGGCAATTTACCGCCGCTAATATCGGTATGGATACCAAATTTCTTTTATTCCTGCGTGGCGGTTTATTTACTCTATAAAACTCCGAAATAATTTTATTGCAATCCGGTTATCCCGGCAGAAATTAAAAAGCGCATCACTTCAGTTGCATTGGCATCTACCATTTGTATTTTATCTTTAGGAACAATAAGTAATTGCCCGGCTACCGAATAAGAATAAGGGAAATAAACAGCCACTTTTTCTTTGGCATTTAATTCCTTTAAATCATCGCGCGTTACAAAGCCCAATCCACTCACGCCACCGGGATATAATTCTACTAAAACAGGTTCCGTAAATTTTTTCTTTTCACCTACAAAAGCCTCCATTAAATCCTTTAAGGAAGTATAAATAATATTTACGAATGGCGTTTTTGAAATAAATTTTTCAAAGAAATTAAATAGTGCTGAACCGAATATTCCTGAAAATAAAATTCCCGTAAGGACCACAATGCCTAAGGCGATGAGTATTCCTAAGCCGGGAATTTTTAAGTTACCGATATTAAGTAATGCATTAAGCCAGGTTACAATTCTAATAATAATATAGGAGGTTAGTCCTATAGGCAATAAAATCAATAGGCCTTTTAAGAAGTAAGTAATCAGTTTATGCATTGTTTTTGTTTTAATAGTTCAATAAATCATTTCCAATATCCTTGCGATAATTCATTTTTTCGAAGCTGATTTTATGCAGTGCATCATAGCTTTTTTCTTGAGCAGCCTTAATGGTATCACCCATGGATACGATGGCAAGCACCCTTCCTCCGGTAGTATAAATACCGTTTTCATTTTCTTCGGTACCGGCATGGAAAATAATGCTATCCTTAACTTTTTCCAATCCTTGAATTTTTTTGCCTTTTTCATAGGCTTCCGGATAGCCGCCCGATACAGCAATTACGCATACCGCATATTCCGGATGAACCGCTAAACTTGTAGTTTTTAGATTGCCATTGGCCGCCTCAAATAAAATGGGTAAAATATCATCTTTTATTCTTGGGAAAACTACTTCCGTTTCCGGGTCACCCATGCGTACATTGTATTCTATAACATAAGGGCTGCCATCAACATTTATTAAACCGAAAAATACAAATCCTTTGTAATTAATATTTTCATCCTGAAGGCCTTGAATGGTAGGTTTGATAATGGTTTCTTCCACAGATTGCATAAACTTGGCATCAGCGAATGGAACCGGAGATACGGTACCCATACCACCCGTATTTAATCCTTGATCCCCTTCTCCAATTCTTTTATAGTCTTTGGCATTTGGTAAAATGACATAATTTTTACCATCAGTTAGCGCAAAGACGGATAATTCAATCCCGGATAGAAATTGCTCAATCACCACCTTATTACCGGAAACTCCAAATTTTTGGTCTTCCCATACTTCATTTAAAAATTGTAGGGCTTCCTCAGCGGAATTACATATTACTACGCCTTTTCCCGCCGCTAAGCCATCGGCCTTCATTACAATAGGAAGCGTATGTTTCCGAACATAATCTTCGGCTTGTGTTTTTTCTGATTGTGTAAATGTTTGATATTGAGCAGTAGGGATATTGTGGCGCAACATAAATTGCTTAGCAAAGTCCTTACTGCTTTCCAATTGGGCCCCATATTGATCAGGACCGAGGATAGGTATATTTTTTAATAATAAATCATTTTTGAAAAAATCAACAATCCCTAAAGCCAAGGGGTCTTCCGGTCCCACAATGACGAAATGGATATTATTTTCAATGACAAAAGACTTGATGCTGTTAAAATCATTTAGTTTTAATGCTTCATTACCACCTTCCTCAAGCGTTCCTGCATTGCCAGGGGCAATGTATAAAGCGTCACAAAGCGGACTTTGTCCAATTTTCCATGCAATGGCATGTTCTCTTCCTCCAGATCCTAGTAAAAGTATATTCATATAGTTAATTATGCGGATTTAAATAATCCCAATTTTATGGTAGTCTGCCTTTTCTTACTATTGTTTCAGACATTTTCTTCCTACCTTTGCTACGGCAAAGTTATTGCAGAGATGCATATTTATTATAAAATTTAAAAGATGTTAGATATTATTGGTAAAGCGTTCGGCTCTCTCTTTGGGGGAAACAAGTCCGAAAGAGAATTAAAGGCTGTAACGCCTAAGGTAAAAGAAATCAATGAAGAATATGATCGTTTACAAGGCATAAGCAATGATGAGTTGCGTGCTAAAACACAGTATTTCAGGGATAAAATTCAGGAAGGGATTAAGCCTATCAAGGATCAAATGGCAGAAATTCGAGAAAGAATTGATGCCGAACCTGACATGGATGCTGAAGAAAAAGAAGATTTATTCAGACAAATTGACAGCCTGAAAAAAGAAAAAAATAAACAGATTGAGGCAGAATTAGAAAATATTCTTCCGCAAGCTTTTGCCGTCATGAAGGAAGCGGCTAAAAGATTTAAAGAAAATCCGGTAATAACATCCACAGCTACAGATCGTGACAAGTTCCTTGCCACTACTATGGATTTTGTAGATGTAAAAGGAGATCAGGCATTTTATAAAAATTCTTGGGAAGCTGCCGGTATTACCATTACATGGGATATGGTTCACTATGATGTTCAGCTGATTGGTGGAATTGTACTACATGAAGGGAAAATTGCGGAAATGGCCACGGGTGAAGGTAAAACCTTAGTTTCTACCTTGCCGGCTTATTTAAATGCTCTTGCCGGGGAAGGGGTGCATATCGTAACCGTCAACGATTATTTGGCACGTCGTGACTGTGAATGGATGGCTCCGATTTATGAATTTTTAGGCATACGCGTGGATTGTATTGAATATTATGAACCTAATTCCGAAGATCGTAAAAATGCCTACCTGGCCGATATAACTTATGGTACCAATAATGAATTTGGTTTCGATTATTTGAGGGATAATATGGCCAGAACCCCAGAAGATATTGTTCAACGTCCTCATCATTTTGCGATGGTGGATGAGGTGGACTCCGTTTTGGTGGATGATGCTCGTACGCCTTTAATTATCTCCGGTCCAACGCCTAAAGGAGATCAGCATCAGTTTTTTGAAATGAAACCTCGGGTTGAAATTTTGATGCAAGCCCAACGTCAATTTGTCAATACTTCTTTAGCAAGAATTAAAGAATTATTTAAAAATGGCGATAAACTATCCAAAGAGGAAGATAAGGAAGCCGGATTATTAATTATGCGCTTGTATCGCGGCTTACCTAAAAATAAAGCCTTTATTAAATTCCTCAGTGAACAGGGAAATAAAACGTTCCTTCAAAAATGGGAAAATTATTATCTTCAGGAACAAATGAAGCATATGCCGGAAGTGGATAAGGAGCTTTATTTTGTAATTGATGAAAAAAACAATAGTGTGGACCTGACGGATAAGGGTATTGATTTAATCACTTCTTCGGGTGTGGATCCTGAATTCTTTGTGATGCCGGACGTAGGTTCAGCCATGGCCGATATTGAAAAATCTACTTTGTCAGCGGAAGAACGTTTGCGCAAAAAGGATGAATTAATGCAGGATTTTGCTGCCAAATCGGAGCGTATTCATACCATTAATCAATTATTAAAAGCTTATGCATTATTTGAAATAGATGTTGAATACATTATTGCCGATAATAAGGTTAAAATTGTAGATGAGCAAACCGGTCGTGTACTTGAAGGGCGCAGATATTCCGATGGCTTGCACCAGGCCATTGAAGCCAAAGAAAATGTAACGATTGAAGCGGTTACCCAAACCTATGCCACCATTACTTTGCAGAATTATTTCAGAATGTACCATAAGCTTTGCGGTATGACCGGTACAGCGGAAACCGAAGCCGGTGAATTCTGGTCTATTTATAAATTGGATGTAAGTGTAGTACCAACCAATAGGTCTGTCATAAGAGATGATAAACAAGATTTGGTTTATAAAACGCGTAAAGAAAAATTTAATGCAGTTATTGATGAAATTGTAGCATTGATAGGGCAGGGCCGTCCGGTATTGGTAGGTACCACCTCTGTTGAAATTTCAGAATTACTGAGCAGAATGTTGAAATTGCGTAATATTAAGCATAATGTATTAAACGCAAAACAACATCAGCGCGAAGCAGAAATAGTTCAAGAAGCAGGAAAAGCAGGAACGGTTACGATTGCCACCAATATGGCCGGTCGTGGTACGGATATTAAATTAGGCCCCGGCGTAAAAGAGGCCGGTGGATTAGCCATTATCGGTACCGAGCGCCATGAGTCCAGACGGGTTGACCGTCAGCTTAGAGGTCGTGCCGGTCGTCAGGGTGACCCGGGAAGTTCACAATTTTATGTTTCCTTGGAAGATGATTTGATGCGATTATTCGGTTCGGATAGAATTGCGGGATATATGGATCGCTTAGGAATGAAGGAAGGTGAAGTTATTCAACATTCTTTAATTACTAAATCCATTGAAAGAGCCCAGAAAAAAGTTGAACAAAACAACTTTGGTATTCGTAAGCGTTTGTTGGAATATGATGATGTAATGAACTCTCAACGCGAAGTTGTTTATACCCGTCGTAGAAATGCATTATACGGTGAGCGTTTGCAAGTGGATATTCAAAATATGTTGAGTGATTTATGTGATTCACTTATCAGTCAATATCAATCTGCGGCCGATTTTGAAGGATTGCAATTGGAAATTTTGAAAGTATTTGCTGCTGAATTGCCATTTACGGATAAAGAATTCCTTAGTGATAAGGCAGATACTTTGGCTGATAGGTTATATACACATTTGGACGAGCATTACCATCGTAAAAATGGATACATGCTCGACAACGCCATGCAAGTGATTGAAAAGATTTATGAGGACAAGGGCAAGCAGATTGAAAATATTGTAGTGCCTTTTACCGATAGCATAAAGATGATTCAAATTGCTGCCAATCTTGAAAAAGTAATGGCAACGCATGGGAAGGAATTAATCACCGAGCTTGAAAAAAATATTACCTTATCCATTATAGATGATCATTGGAAAGAGCATCTTCGTGAATTGGATGATTTAAGGCAAAGTGTGCAGAATGCAGTCTTTGAACAAAAGGATCCATTGTTAATTTATAAATTTGAATCTTTTAAATTATTCGGCGAAATGCTGGGTGCCATCAGCAGGGATGTATTGTCCTTTATTTTTAAAGGCCATATTGAAGGCTCCGATCCTCAGGATTTAAGAAATGCAGCCCCTAAAAAACAGGAGCAAAAAGCATTGAAAACTTCCAGAGATAATATTTATGCGGAAGCCAATCCAAGGCAATTTATGGAAGATGAAGAAGAAGCTCCACTTCCTAAGGCCGTACCGGTAAAAGTAGGTGAAAAAATAGGACGTAATGATCCTTGTTATTGCGGAAGCGGCAAGAAATTTAAAAATTGTCACGGAAAAGAAGAATAATGCATCATTCAATTGCTAAATATTATTTAAATCATATGGCCTTTAGCCTTGGCTTGGCTTTGTTTTTAATGATGTTTAGTACTACGCATATCGGTGCACAAAACAATACCGCAAGCAGCGGAGAAATTCATGTATACGTTGATCCTAAATTGGATGATGATATTTATTTAAAGCAACGTTTAAAGAATCCTGAAAAGGAAACAGAAATTCCGGGCTATCGGATTCAAATATTTTTTGGTTCCGACCGTACGGATGCCAATAAAATAAAAGCAGAATTTTCAGAGCGTTTCCCTGAGGTGGAGGTTTATATTGCTTATGAATCTCCAAATTTTAAAATTAGAGCAGGGAATTTTAGAAATAAAATTGAGGCACAAAAATTGTTGCATCAAATTAAAGCAAAATATGACGGGGCTTTTATTGTACCTGATAAAATTAAATTCCCAAAATTATAAGGCCATCCTATGAAATTAGCGGAGGAAATACGTGCATTGTCAAATTCCTATTTTGAGGAAGTTCGAGCGATTCGAAGGCATATACACATGTATCCGGAATTATCATTTAAAGAAGAAAAAACTGCTGCTTACGTTAGTAGTACCCTGGATAGCTATGGGATTGCTTATCGGGATAAAATTGCAGGCACCGGCATTGTAGCAAGTATAAAAGGTACCCAATCCGAATCGGACAAAGTAATTTGCCTGCGTGCAGATTTAGATGCTTTGCCCATTCAGGAAAAGACCGCATTGGAATACGCTTCCAAAAATGATGGCATTATGCATGCTTGCGGGCATGATGTTCATACCTCTTCATTATTAGGCGCTGCTAAAATAATAAATCAATACCGCTCACAATTTGCCGGGGAAATAAAACTCATATTCCAGCCTGGTGAGGAATTATTGCCCGGAGGGGCATCCTTATTAATTAAGGAAGGCGTATTACAGCATCCTGTTCCGGAGGCGATTATTGGGCAGCATGTAATGCCTGAAATGCCTGTAGGGAAGGTTGGTTTTCGTCCCGGTTTATATATGGCTTCCACCGATGAATTATACATCACAGTAAAAGGCAAGGGCGGTCATGGTGCTATGCCTCATAAACTGATTGACCCGGTGATGATGGCAGCACAATTACTGGTTGCTTTGCAGCAAGTAGTGAGCCGATGGGCAAGTCCCTCTATTCCTACCGTTTTATCCTTCGGAAAATTTCAAGCAGACGGGGCAACGAATGTCATTCCTGATGAAGTTAAAATTGAAGGTACTTTTAGGACTTTTGATGAAGCTTGGCGTGCCAAAGCCCATGAAAAAATGAGAAATTTTGCAAAATCCTTTATAGAAGGAATGGGCGGTACCATTGATTTTGATATCAGAAACGGTTATCCGTTTTTAAAAAATGATGAGGTGCTAACCAAATTTTTAACACAAGAAGCCGTTCAATATATGGGAGCCTCCAATGTAGAAGCCATGGATTTAAGAACCACGGGTGAAGATTTTGCCTTTTATACCCATCATGTTCCCGGTTGTTTTTATAGAATAGGCACCGGTAATATTGAAAAGGGAATTACTGCTTCTGTACACAATCCTCATTTCAGTATTGATGAGGATGCTTTGAAAACCGGTATGGGATTAATGGCTTATCTGGCTATTAAGAAAATTTAAAATATTTAATCGCATATGGAATTGCAAAAGCTCATTAATATGCGTTGTAGGTTCCAAAATATTGCCATAATATTTATTGTCGGCTTATCTTTTATTGTTTATTCCAGGCTATCGGCACAGAATAATTCCGTTATTCCTTGCTATACCGACCAGATGCGAAAAATGCATGGCTTTATTCAGCCGGATCATGAGCCGATGAATAAAACAGAATTTACAATAGAGGATACAGATACCTATTATATTCCTATAGTTTTTCATATTATTTATACAACTAAAGGTACCGGTGCTGACCAATTAACGGATGCGGATATTCAAAGTCAAATTAAAGTACTTAATGAAGATTACAGCAAAATGCCGGGTACGCATGGGTATAATAATTATAATTTTGGAGCAGACACAAAAATTCGTTTTTATTTAGCCACTAAAGACCCTTACGGAAATCCTACGACGGGCATTGAAAGAATCCAAAATACAACGGACAATATTTCATCTGCCGATGAAATGGCCATTAAAAACTTAAGTCGCTGGAATCAATTGTATTATTTTAATGTCTGGATTGTTAGCCAGATAGATGGAAGTAATCGAATTGCAGGGTATTCCTACTTGCCGCAAGATGTTGCTACGGCTACCTCTGCACAAGATATAGACGGAACCGTTATTAATTACTTATTTGTAGGTAAAAATACCGGTTTGTATAATGATGCCCGCTACCAATTGGCCAGAACTTTAACTCATGAAGCCGGGCATTATTTCAATTTGCATCACCCATGGGGAGATGAAGATATAAATGTATGCGGCGATGATGGGGTAGATGATACGCCTCCTTGCGAGAATATTTATTTTTCAAATTATCCGCCGCCTTATTATTGTGATTCGCCTTTCCAATGCGGCCATTATCGATTGGTAGAGGATTATATGGATTATTCGGACGACAGATGTATGGATGTATTTACTAAGGGGCAGAGCAAGAAGATGCGGGCCGCCTTACGTCAGTATCGCCCTAACTTAATCTCTTGCCCCAATAGGGAACGTACAGGGGCTCCTGTAGGTTGCGGGTTGACTTCAGTTGAAAATACCAATACCATAAATATTGTTCCCAATCCGGCGGATGCTGCGGACATAAATTTTAAATTATTTTTAGACCATGAGCAAAGCCTTGATTTTTATATATATGACCAATTAGGGAATTTATTACAAGAGCAATTGGGTATTCGAGGGGCCGCAGGAACTTTTACGATGCATTTGCCGGGTTTGCGTACCGGAATTTATTATGGATTGGTAAAAGGACAAACACAGGTATTCCGAAAAAGGATATTAATTGCTACTCATTAAAGTTTAGCATTCAATTATTCGTATAAATAATCGTAACTGTTTGATAAACAATGATAAATTATATTTAATTTTCATTAATAAGTTTCAGGTAATTTAGTAAAAATCATAATTATTCTTAACTTTGCAGTAATATATTATTGAAATTATGGATAAGACGCAACTTTTAAATTCTACACTGGTACCCATCGACTTTTCTGTTACCTCTCTCATTGCCTTAGATCATGCAGCAGCAATTGCAAACCTTAGTGATGATAACGTTAATAGAGTAGTTACCTTACTTCATGTAATTGAAGGTGCTAATTTTGAACCGGTATATGATATCGCTGAAATTGAAGTTAGTAATCGTGATGCACTTGCCATTGAAGGTGCTATAAATCGTTTACAAAGCGTTATTGATAAATCTAAAGCATCCTATAAAGTAAATTTCCGATATATCGTAGTAGGAGGTAAGCCATCACGCAAAATTGCTGAAGTGGCTGAAGATATTCAGGCGCAAAGTATTGTTATGGGAACCCATGGTTCTTCAGGCATTCAAGCCTTGGCAGGTTCCAATGCCAGCCGTGTGATTCAATTATCTGCTTGTCCGGTAATTGTAGTTCGTGAAACCCCCATCGGTCAGGGATATAAAAACATTGTATTACCGATAGATTTATCTAAGGAATCAAAACAAAAAGTGAATATCACTGTTCAGATTGCAAAACATTTTAATTCTACCGTGCATATTGTAGGGATTGATGAAAAAGATGAATTCTTGGCATCAAGAATGGAAGCAAATATTAACCAAGTAGTTGAGTATTTCAATGAAAGAGGAATTGCCACCACTGCAACTACATTGACTGAAGCGAACGGCAACTTTGCCATTCAAACTTTAGTTTGGGCACAAGGTAAAAATGCAGACTTAATTGTTATTATGTCTCAACAAGAAAAAGGATTATCAGAATATATTTTTGGTTCTTACGCGCAACAAATTGTTAACCGTTCCACCATTCCTGTATTAACTGTCAATCCTGATGCACGCTTAAAAGGTGTATTTGGAATTATGTAATTACTAATAAAGTACAGATAACAAAAGAGGCGGGATCACCCGCCTCTTTTGTTATATATTTTAAGCCTTGATTAGGCTGTTAATTCTTTTTCACCGCGCCCTTGGGCAAAGGGCTTGGCATAATAGCCGGTGCCGTCATAGGCGCGCTTAGAAGCATGTGCCTCCTTACATGCACTGGAACAAGTACCTTCCCATTCCCAGCCGCATTGCTCACACAAAATAATTTGGTCATTGCAGAGTACATTGGCACAGTTAACATAGCGTGCACTGGTTTCTCCGCAATGAATACATTTGGTAATAATGACCGGATTAACTGAATTGACGTCCACGGTTATTCTCCCGTCAAATACATAACATTTGCCTTCAAAATCTTCACCTCCACCTTCCTTGCCGTATTTTAAAATTCCGCCATCTAATTGATATACATCTTTAAAACCGCGTTTGAGCAACAATGCAGAAGCTTTTTCGCACTTAATGCCCCCGGTACAATAGGTAATAATAGTCTTATCTTTTAGGTCTTCCAATTCGGAAATCTTAGCCGGAAAATCTCTGAAGTTTTCAATATCCAGGGTCATGGCGCCTTTAAATTTACCTACACTATGCTCATAATTGGAACGCACATCCAGAACAACAACATTATCTTCTTTTTTAAGTTTTTTAAATGCTTCAGCAGATAAATGTTTTCCGGTTTCTTTGGAAGGATCTATTTCATTGGGATCGCGTAAACCGGAATGAACGATTTCGGGTTTGTATCGAACATGCATTTTTTTAAATGCCGGTGCATCACAAGGGTCAATTTTAAAATCCGTTTCTGCAAAGCGAGGATCAGCAATTAAATCAGCAATGTATTTTTGACATTGCTCTATAGTTCCGGAAAACTGACCGTTCAGACCTTCATCGGCAACAATAATTCTGCCCGTAATTCCCAAACGCTTACAATATTTTAAATGCCGAACTGCATAAACATCGGCTTCCTCAATGTGTACATATTTGTAAAAGGCTACGGCTTGGTACATGGTACTAAAATCAAAAATAAGCACAAAGATACGGTTAAAAATAAAAATATTGTATATAATTGTTTATCAATATTATATGAATTTTTGATGGATTTATGACGCTTAGGAACCCTGTATTATATTAGTAGTCAATCAATTATTTTTTTTCTATGCTTCGGTATTTTGATTTCATTTTTTCATATCTTCGTAATACCAATTTAATATTCATGGCTACCCAACTCAAAGAAGCGTATTCAAGTTTATTACTCGAAACACTTGAAAAGAACATTGTTGTTTACAATGATGACTTCAATACGTTTAATCACGTTATTGAAACTTTAATTCAAGTACTTGATCATTCCCCTGAGCAAGCGGAACAATGCACCATGTTAATTCATTATAAAGGAAAGTGCAAAGTAAAGCAGGGAACTTATGAAGTTTTAGAGCCGCTTTGTACCGCCATTCTCAGGCGAGGTATTTCAGCCGAAATACATTAAAACATCAGGCTATATTAATTTTCAGTGGCGAATCGATTTTCTTAAGATTCCCATTAAACCTTCCAACTTTTTATCATCTAAATAGGAGGTGCAAGAGCATCCCCAAATGATAAAATTTAATCGTCGTTAAAAGTTTGGCACAGTTATTTCATTAGACAAGATATAACAATTAAATTTTAAGTATTATGAAAAAAGTATCAATCATCCTCACCGGCCTATTCTTAGCTGCAAGCGTAGTAAGTTTTGGTCAAACTAAGCCTGCTGCAGATCCTGCAACTAAAGCAAAACGTCAGGAAATTAAAAAGGACATCAAAGGCGATAAAGCTGAAGTAAAAGCTGATAAAGCAGCTCGTGCAGCAGATATGAAAGCCGGCGATAAAGCAGCAGCTGCAAAAGAAACCAAAGAAATTAAGAAAGAAAAAGCGGACATGCGTAAAGACAAGAAGGAATTAAAGTCTATGCATAACGCGAAAAAATAATCTGTTTTCATACAGGGTTTTGTTTGGTAAAGAGCCGTCAGTCCTTGACGGCTCTTTTTGTTTGTGATAATATTTACCTAAGCATCAAACTAACAGTATATTTGTAAAAAAAATATCCTGTGAAGTTTTTAATAATTACCTTACTTTTATTTCTTATGCAAACGGAACATTGTCCGGATACCGGTGATGCCAGACGCGTAGAAATTCAAAGATTAAATATTTTAAAAAATAGACATTCCCTTCCTAAGCCTGAAGAAATAGATCGCAGTGTTAGCAGTGCGAAACTGTTTAATTCCGGTGATCGGCCCAATGCTTTTAATGAACATGCTGCTGCCAGTATAGAAGGGTATATTTTAAAAGCCAAGGAAGAAAAGGAAGAAAGCTGTAATTGTCACAGTCATAATCCATCGAATTGGGATTATCATGTTTATTTAACTTTAGATAAAGAGGCTCATAAAATAGGTGAATCTATTGTTATTGAAATTACGCCTTATACCCGAAAATTACATCCGGAATATACCTTGGAATATATGCAACATCTAAAAGGGAAAAAGGTGCGCATTACCGGTTGGTTAATGTTCGATTTTGAGCATTTATCTAATTCCTATGAAAGCCATCCCGAGGTGGAGAAAGTATTCAGACATACCGTTTGGGAAATTCATCCTATTACTTCGATAGAAGTAATAAATTAAGGCATTGACATATAAATTTACTCCGACAAGTTTATAATAAAGGATGTCGGTCAACAGGCTCAATTTTACTTTTTCTTTTTGCCTTCTTTGTTTGGCGGCGGAGGAACTGATATCAATCCTTTTAGAGTATCATTGAATGTTGGGCTTCCTGTTGTATGAATTTCTGCTTTTGTAAAAGGGCTTTCAATTTGCGCTAAAGTATAATTGCTAGCTCGCAATGATTTTAATTGATGTATAGCTTCTTGTCTTAATCGTTTCAACCTCTCTTCCTTTTTTATATTCTCTCTTATCATTAAAGCGTTTAAACTTTCAAGATTAGACATTACTATTAATTCATGTGCATCTGCCAAATCCCTCGGATTTAGTCCCTGCAATGCTTCTTTGGGGTTCTGTTTCTTCCACTCTTGCGCAGTAAAATTAAAAAGTGCATAATTTAACAACTCTGCTTCGTTATTGTAAATCTGCTTTGACTTTTCGGTAGGGATAATATTTTCAAGTTCTTTCAGTTTGTCTTTAATAGCATCTGTATGAATTCTATAATTTGCCTTTGCTAAATATCTTCTAAAATCCCATTCAGAACCCAATCGCTTAGATTCTTCCTCTTTAAGTCTTTGGAACTCTTTAATTAGGTAAAGCTTAAACGTAAGGCTTATCCAAGTCCCAAATTCAAAGGCGATATCTTTATGTGCATAAGTGCCTCCGTATCGTCCTGCTTTTGCAATTATTCCAATTGCACCTGTTTTTTCCGCCGATTCCTTAACGCTGATTTTAAAAGAGTTAAGCCCAGCCTCACTTTTAATTAAGTCGAATTCGCCATAATTAAAATGTGAATTGTTAAAACCCTCCCAAACGGATAAAAATTCTAATGTGTTCCTATTCCAATCAGTTACAAAAAAATCTCCGTCTTTTGCTTTAATCATATCTGTAAGACTGATATAATCTTCGCCATTCTCCTTTAGAATTGAAATATCAATCCCATCAATTGTAATTTTACTCATGCTATCAAATCTTCATATTTTAAACGTCATGCAATGTTTGTCAAAATTAAGTCAAATCTTCCTTGTGTGGTATGTTTTCGTGTATTGTATTAGTAAGAATATTCATCTTCATAACTCTGCAAATGTTTATGATTTACCCAATGATTAATTCCATTTATAAATCGTTTTATGTGTAATCAGAAACATTCCAGATTATTAGTATGAATCATATTATTTACATATTGCTTTGCACTGTGATTAACTACAAAATGATTGTTGTAATACTTACTAAGCATCATATAAGAATTGTATTCGACTGTGAATACATAAGCACTCCGTTGAACTACTTTCTGTAAATTAATTATCCTTCATTCATGGGAATACCATTGGGGTCGGTACTTAATATTTCAATCATAAAATCTAGAAATGGGCGCATATTTTTGAAGGAAGTATTCACCTGATTTAAGAAATCAGGCGAGAGGACTTCTTCATCCTTAAAATATTTTCTTAATAAGAATTGTTTGTATCTTAAAAATTTAATTCCCGGATCATCCTTGGCAAATCCGCGCGGCGCACTGATCAGTTGTTCTCCTCTTAATGTCCCAAAATTATCTTTTATTTTTTTGGTATTCAACAGCTTTTCCCAAGCTTGGAAATCGAAGGAAATATCTTTTCGAATTAAATCCATATCCTGTGGGTTCGGTCCCCAAAATCCACCCATTACATAGCTATTGCCCGGTGCAATTTGAACATAATAACTTCCTCTTAAATATTTAGTTGCTCTTTTAAATCCAGCTGAAAGGCAGGTATGGTAGGGCTTTTTATTTTTAGAAAATCGAACATCCCGGTAAATACGGTACATACTTTGCCGGCCTGATGTATTGGCAATCTTATCGTGTTTATTTAGTAATTCGAGTAATGCCTCAATAAAGGAAATCATATTTTCATTGGCCGCCAAGTATTCACTTTTATGGTTTAAAAACCATTCGCGATCATTGTTTTTCTCTAATTTTTTCAAAAATGCAAAACTCTCTTTCTTAATCATATGAACTAATTTCTGAAGCAATAGCGCACGAAGTTAAGCTTAAATTTTATGCCTAATGATTCTGCCTCTAAATCCTTATATTTGCAGTATGATGTACCAACATATTCTCGATACCATTGGACATACTCCGTTGGTAAGAATCAATAAGATATCCAAAAATATTAATGCTGAAATTTATGCTAAATTAGAATATTTTAATCCGGGTAATTCCATTAAGGACCGCATTGGAATCAAAATGATTGAGGGCGCAGAAAAGGCAGGTTTATTAAAACCGGGCGGTACCGTTATTGAAGGAACATCAGGAAATACCGGTATGGGCTTAGCTTTGGCCTGTATTTGCAAAGGATATAAATTAATTTGTACTACAACTGATAAGCAGTCCAAAGAAAAAATGGATTTATTGCGTGCGGTAGGAGCGGATGTTATTGTTTGTCCTACCAATGTAGAACCGGAAGACCCACGTTCTTATTATTCCGTTGCGAAAAGATTGGCCAAAGAAATTCCAAATTCATATTATCCCAATCAATATGATAATTTATTAAACAGAGAAGCGCATTACCTGAGCACCGGTCCGGAAATATGGGAAGAAACCAATGGTAAAATTATGCACTTGGTATGCGGCGTTGGAACGGGGGGTACCATATCAGGCATTGCAAAATATTTGAAAGAAAAAAATCCGGCCATTAAAATTTGGGGGATAGATACCTATGGTTCGGTATTTAAAAAATACCATGAAACAGGTATTTTTGATGAAAAAGAAATATATCCATACATTACTGAAGGCATAGGGGAGGATATTTTACCGGCCAATGTTGATTTTAAATTAATTGATAGATTTGAAAAAGTAACAGATAAGGATAGTTTTTTAATGACCCGCCGTATAGCCAGGGAAGAGGGGATGATGGCCGGAAATTCCTCCGGTGCTGCCTTGGCAGGTGCCTTACAATTACAAAATGAATTTAAACCTGGAGAATTGGTGGTCGTTATCTTTCCTGATCATGCTTCCCGTTATGTAGGCAAAGCATTTAATGATGATTGGATGCGTGAAAGAGGATTTTTGGATAGCAAGCCAAATACTGCAAAAGACTTATTGCACTATAAAGGTGCCGGAGAATTAGTATCCTTGGATAAAAATGATACCGTACAAATGGCGGTTAGTTTAATGCAAGATAAAGATATTGACCAGGTCATCATCATGGAAGGTGAACATATAGTTGGAAGCCTTACCGAGCATCGCTTATATGCTAAGCTTTTAGAAAATCCGGAAAATAAACATCAAACCATTGAAAAATTAATGGAAAAACCTTTTCCTATTGTGGATGCACTTACCTCTTATGCGGATATTTCCGGGATGATTAATAGAGATAATCCTGCAGTATTAGTAAGGACTTCTTCCGGAGAATTACAAATCATTACTAAATATGATATTATCCACGCTTTGGCGGGGAAATAATAAAATTAATATTAAAGTAAAAATCCTTGCTTCTTTATGGAAGCAAGGATTTATTTGTTTTACGGACCCGAATATTTAATTATTCTTTATCTTCTTTTTCATCCTCATCGTCATCATCCTTGGCATCTTTTTTATTTTTTGGAGCATTAGGATCAATTTTACCCGGATTACTTTTCAGCCCCATCATTTTAAGCGCAGTTTCACCTTCTTTTATTACGGCATCAGCTTCTCTAAAACCTGAAAAGGTATAAATTTTTTCTTTATTGGGTTTGAAAAAGAAAAAAGTTGGAACCCCGGTAGCCCCCCAATTACTGGCACGAATATTATCCAAAGCATTCTCAGTAAAAATCTGAACACAAACAAAATTTGCATTGAAAAATGCAGCAACTTTTGGATCATGAAATATCTGATCCATTCTTGCTGATATCCTACAGGTAGAAGTGCGCACAAAGGCAAATATAGGTTTGTTTACAGCTTTGGCATGTTTTACTGCAGCGGACCATGTTTCGTCTTGAAAATTGACGCCACCGGTATATGAAGAGCTATTAAATGCGGAGGATATTACAATAATAAGGGTTAGCAATGCATATTTCATCTTGGGGGAAATTTTAATGTACAAATATATTTAAATTATAGTGCAATCATATTGCCGAATTATAAAATTACCTTCAATTAAATTTTGATTTGTGGATTCAGCACACAAAAAAATGGGGTATCTCCTTGATACCCCATTCCAAATGATTTCACCAACAAAAAAAACTAATTTATTAGATAATAAAGAACATCCTTCTTGCAATTATGCAATTTCAATTTTTGTAGTACTGTCTTGAATTTTTTCTAAGGAAATAATTAAAATACCGTCTTTAAATTCAGCTTTAATAGAATCCTTATTAATGTTTTCAGGCAGGTGGAACTGACGTTGAAAAGTACCGTAAAAGCTTTCCTTTAAATGATATTGTTCCTTTTCAATAACTTCTTTTCTTTCGCCGCTAATATGTAAGGTATGGTTTCTGACTTCTAAATGAATGTTTTCTTTTTTGAAGCCCGGTAATACACTATGAATTTCATAGGCATTCTCATTTTCAATAATATCAGCCAGCGGACGATGTTCCGCTCTTGCAGGACGCAATGCTTCATTAAATAGGTTGTCTACGAGTGTTGTGAAGTTGCGAGGAACGAGTGCTTCTCTTAGAAGCTCACCATTGTTACTAAATTTTACCATTGTCATAATTTTAACATTTAATTTGATTGCCAATGTTCAAATCCGGTGCCAATTAAAAATTGACCAATAAAAATGACAAAATTGCCGAAATGCTTAAAAATATATTTTTACGGGAAGCCAAAATGGCGATAATATTACATTTTGACATAATTTTATAATACTCAGTATTATATTTAGTATTAGGCTTCAACATTAGAGCATAAAAAAAGCCACCCATAGGGTGGCTTAATCCTTATATTTCAAAAAATTAATTTTGATGTTTGGCCAAATAAGCACTTACACTTTCATGGGTGCCTTGCATAGCATCTTCACCTTCGCGCCAATTGGCTGGGCAAACTTCGCCATTTTCTTCATTAAAGATCATGGCATCAAGCATACGCAATGCTTCATCCACGTTTCTTCCCAATGGCATATCGTTAATCACGCAATGACGTACAGTTCCTTCTTTATTAATTAAGAAAAGTCCGCGATACGCTTGCGGAACACCATTAAAAATAGTGTTGCCATCTTCATCATAATCATAATGTCCGGCCAATACGCCATAGTTTTCAGCAATGGTTTTGCTTAAATCAGCTACAATCGGATAGGTTACTCCATGAATACCACCTTTATCTTGAGGTGTTTGTAACCATGCCCAATGTGAAAATTTGCTATCCACCGAACAACCGACAACTGCACAATTACGTTTTTCAAATTCTGCAAGTTTTCTTTGAAATGCGATTAATTCTGTAGGACAAACAAATGTAAAATCCAATGGATAAAAGAAGAAAATCACATTTTGTTTTCCTAAATATTGATCAAGTGAAAAATTATCAACAAATTCTCCACCGTTAACTACTGCTGACGCTGTAAAACGAGGCGCCTTTTTACCAACTAATGACATATTATTTATCTCCTTATAATTTAATTTGCGACAAAGTTAGGCAATTTACATCTACTAAAAAGTATTCTTAAAATGAACCAATCGACTTCCGTACCAACTAAACATTTCTCCATCACATAATAAAATTTCAGCCTTGGGAAAATGCTCTTGTAATTCTTTGATATGTTTGTCCTTAAATGGATATGGTTCAGAGGATAATAAGATTAATTCTGCATCCGTTTGTTGCATTTCCGCTATACTTAATATGGGATAACGATTCATATTTTCACAACAATTTCTTAATCCGAGTCTTTGTAGCATGTCATGGATAAAAGTGTCCTTACCAACACTCATCCAGGGCTCTTTCCAAATTAAGTATAATGTATTTAGAGGCGGACATCGTTTAAGTAAATTGAAAGTGTTTCTAATGTCGTTACAAATAATATTAGCCTCATTAGTTTTCCACGTCAGTTCCCCAACGGCTTTTATCATGGCTAAGGCATCATCCAAATGATGAATATCACTGGTCCATACAGGGAATTGTGCGGATAATAATTCTATGGCTTCTTTTGTATTTTCTTCTTTATTGGCTAGGATTAAGTCAGGATTTAATTGCTTAATTCGCTCTATATTAATTGTTTTTGTACCACCAATTTTAGTTTTGAATTTGGTCTTTTCTTTTGGATGAATACAAAAGTGCGTCAATCCCACAATAAATTCCTCTAATCCTAAGTCAAAAAGCAATTCCGTCTGCGAAGGAACTAAAGAGATGATTCTTTTAGGTTGCTCGGGTAATAAAATTTCGTGTCCTATTGGATCGGTATATTTATACAACGAATTGATATTTAGTTAATAATTTAGTTTAAATCGTAAATTTTATAGTCTAATCCAAGTAAGAATTTTTCATTTCTTTCATTGAGGATTCAAAATTAATCTTGAAATTCGACCATGTTTATTTATTTAGTGAAATTAAATATTTATTAACAGCTTAAACTTTAATTCTGCTATTTTATCTAAACGTACTCCTCCACACACACATTACTACTAATTAATTTAAAACAGACAATGAAACATTCAAAATTAAGTTTCCTTGGGATTCTTGCATTTATTTTATGCTACTCTTTTGCAAATGCCCAAACCTTTAAAGGTCAAGTAAAACAAGGAAGTACAAGTGCTGACAATGCCTCCTCAGTGGCAGTGGATGCCTATGGTAATTCCTACGTAATCGGTTCTTATCAGTCCACCTTGAAATTTGGTAAAAGTAGTAAAACACTTACCAGTAATGGGGGATATGATATGTACCTGGCCAAATATGATAAATTTGGTAGTTTAATTTGGGTTGCCAGTGCCGGTGGGCCCTTGGATGATAAAGGTATTGGCTTGACCTTGGATGGCAATGGATATATTTATCTAACCGGTAGTATTCAAAGTACTACCACTTCCACGGGGCCTGCCGTATTCGGAAGCATCAAAATATATAGTGCGGGTAGTTCGGATTTTTGTTTGGCAAAATGTGATACTTCCGGAAACTTTATTTGGGCCAAATCTGCGGGCGGTACCGCTGCAGAATATGGAAATGTTGTAAAAGTAGATGTTGCCAATAATTTATTTGTCGTTGGAAATTATAATAGTTCATCCCTAAAAATAGGGACACATTCTATTACCAATGCAGGTAGTACTGATGGCTTTATGGCAAAATATGATAGTGCAGGTAAAATCATATGGCTCATCAATGCTGCCTCCGGTACCAATGAAGAATCAGCTGCCTCACTGGCCATTGATAATGGCAATAACTTATTTGTAACCGGTAGATTTGCCTCTACAGGAACAAAAATTGCAGGTAAATCTTTAACTACTAATGGTGTTGCAGATTTCTTTCTGGCCAAATATGATACCTCGGGAACCGGTAAATGGGCTATTGGCGAAGGTGGGAGTGGGGATGATCGCGGATTAAGCGTGGCCATTTCCGGTACCAGTAATATTGTATATGTGAGCGGTAGTTTTTCAAGTAATTTTACTTGGGCAAGCACTACTTCCATCACTTCTAATGGCGGAAAAGATATTTTTATTGCTAAATATGATACTGCCGGGTCATTTGGTTGGATAGAAACCTCCGGTAGTTCCAGTGATGACCAAGCGGCATGTATTACTTCTGATGTTTTTGATAATGCATACATCACAGGAAATTTCCAAAGTGGCGCTTCTGGTACTGCCTTTAATGGGGCAAGTTCTACCAAGAAAACTTTAACGAGTTCAGGCTCGGATGATATATTCCTCGCTTGTTATCGCTCCAACGGACAAATTTATAGCGCTGTCGAAGCCGGTGGTTCCAGTTCTGATTTAGGTACCGGCGTGGCCGATAATAGTACCGGTGATGTATGGATCTGCGGTAGTTTCCAAGGTACTTCCAGTTTTGGTTTAGGTTCCTTAACCAGTTATGGTTCTACCGATGGATTTGTTGCTCGTTTAAATGATGCCTCTGCTGTTAATCCTCCTTTATTTTATTCCCGAAGCTTATCTTTTTGTTCCGGGGATTCGGCTATTTTATACACGATTAATAATTCAAGTTATAATTATCAATGGTATAATGGCTCTACTGCTATAAGCGGTGCCACTAATTATAATTATATCGCTAAAACCGCAGGTACCTATAATGTTAAAATTACGACCTCCGGCGGTGTATCAGGAACTTCAAGTTCCGGTTTAACCGTTAGCGTGACAACTACACCTACGGCTACTTTTTCTATCGTAAAAAATCCTGCTTGTGACAGCACCTTAGTTTATACTAAAACTGTTTCAGGTTATACCTATCAATGGAACATGGGTGGGACGGCTATCAGTGGCGCAACGGGAAGCACTTATTATGTGAAAACTTCCGGAAATTTAACATTGACGGTTACCAATGGCTCTTGCAGTGCTACCTCTTCCAGTCTAAGTGTAACCGTCAGTCCTACGCCAAAAGCTAGCATTACTCATATTGGATCTTTACATCAATGTAATGGAGATAGTGTGTTATTACATGCCTTCCCTCAATCTAGTGGCAATACCTACCAATGGTATATTAATTCTACCGCAGTTAAAAGTGGAACGGACTCTACTTTTTATGCCTCAAAATTACATACTAATTCCTATACCGTAAAAGTTACTACTTCTGCAGGTTGTTATAATACTTCCTCGGCGGTATCTGTAGATATTGATTCGGCTTTATTTAATAGAACCGGTCCTGCCAAATCCATTTGTGTAGGAACATCAGCTGTTTTAGGTTACAATAAAATAAATACCTATAAATACGCCTGGACTTCTAAACCAAGTGGCATGACTTCCTCTCAGGCAAGACCCTTGGTTACTCCGGTAACCACTACCACTTATTATTTAACGGTGACGGATACCACCATCAACTGTTCCCGATCTGATTCTGTAGTTTATACCGTGCTGCCGATCCCTAAGCCAAATATTATTGCTAATACGACTATTTGTAGCGGCGATAGCATCTCCATCGGCGGAACGGCCAATAAAAATGAATATTATTCTTGGACTTCCAGTCCAACTGGATTTACTTCAACTTCTTCTAATCCTAAAGTGGCGCCTACCACCACCACAACTTATAAACTTGCTGATAGTAGTTCCATCACCGGATGTATAACCAAAAAGAATATTTTAATTACTGTTAATTCCAGACCTTCTGCGCCAATTTTAACAGCAAATACCCCATTCTGTGCCGGCGGAACTTTAAAATTAACTGCTCCTACCGTTTCAGGTGCTACCTATAAATGGACAGGTCCTGACACCTTCAGCAGATCCAAACAAAATCCGCAAAGATTATTAACTACGCTTGCCGATTCCGGAGTATATAAATGCGTAGTTACCGTTAGTGGTTGCTCGGATTCCAGTACTATTACTGCTACTATTAATCCTTTACCATTAGCATCTCATATTGCAAGTACCACTATTTGCTCGGGGTCCAGTATAAGTATTGGAGCAAGTTCCATTAGTGGCCATACGTATTCTTGGACGTCTAATCCTTCCGGTTATACTTCTTCCAGTAGCAATCCTAGTGTGAGCCCTACCAGTGCAACTACTTATAAACTCACTGAAACCGTAACTTCCAGCGGTTGCTCAAAAACGGATTCATTAACCATTAGCGTGAGTGCGACGCCATCTGCACCTACTGCTTCAAGTAATTCTGCGATATGTGCGGGAAAAACATTAAATTTATATGCCAGTAAAATTACCGGTGCTACCTATAGCTGGACCGGTCCCAATAGTTTTACTTCTTCTATAGAAAATCCTTCCATCACCGGCGCTACTACTGCTGCCACGGGTACTTATTATGTAACGGCTACGGTTGGTACTTGTACCAGCTCCAGTAGCAGCACTAGCGTTACCATCAATCCGCCTCCGGTGCCGGTACCCGGCACGGCAACCACCATTTGTGCCGGTTCTTCTACCACCATTGGTGGTACTGCTACCACTGGTCATACTTATGCTTGGTATAGCAAGCCTTCCGGATTTTCTTCAAGTAGTAGCAGTCCGACAGTTAGTCCTAAAGTAAGTACTACTTATTATGTTCAGGAAACGATAACAGCGACCGGCTGCGTAGCAGCCGACTCCGTAAGAATAACAGTTAACCCGCAGCCTAGTGCTACCGTTGGAAGCGCAACCAGTATCTGTGCCGGACAATCCGTAACGCTTGGTGCTTCCGCGGTTACTGGTAACACCTATAGTTGGACATCCACGCCTAGTGGATTTACTTCAACCTCTTCCAATCCAAGTGTATCGCCTACCACCACCACCACTTATAAACTTACTGAAACGATAACAGCCACCGGATGTTCTAAAACTGATTCGGTAACCATCACCGTTAATCCGCTACCTAGTGCCACGGTGACAATTGCTACCACGATATGTGCGGGCACATCAGTTAAAATAGGGTCAAGTAGTGTGAGTGGTCATACGTACAGCTGGACTTCCAATCCTTCCGGATATACTTCAAGTTCCAGTAATCCTTCCGTTACACCGAGTACCACCACCACTTATATTTTAAAAGAAACAATAACAACTACCGGTTGTGCTAAAACGGATTCTGTTACTATTACAGTAAATCCATTGCCAACTGCCAGCGTAGGTAGTGCAACTTCAATTTGTAAAAATTCTTCCACAACTATTGGGGCAACTGCTATTTCAGGGCATACCTACAGCTGGACATCCAATCCGAGCGGATTTACCTCAACTACTAGCAATCCAAGTGTATCTCCGAGTGTGACTACAACTTATAAATTAACGGAAACAATTACTGCCAGCGGTTGTTTTAAAACGGATTCCGTAAAAATAACAGTTAATCCTTTACCTACGGTTAATGTAGGTAGTCCAAAAACAATTTGTAATGCTTCTTCTACTACTATCGGGGCAAGCTCCGTAAGTGGTTATAGCTATAGTTGGACTTCTAATCCGAGTGGGTTTACTTCTACTACAAGTAACCCTAGTGTGAGTCCGTCCACGACAACCATGTATAGACTCACAGTGACCAATAATACCAGTTTATGTGCAGCCACAGATTCTGTAAAAGTTACCGTCAATCCTCAGCCAAGTGTCAGTGCAGGTACTTCCAGTAGCATTTGCAAAGGAAATAGTATTACCATTGGGGCAAGTGCAGTTTCAGGACATACCTATAGCTGGAGTTCTAATCCAAGCGGTTTCAGTTCAAGCTCCAGTAATCCTAGTGTTTCTCCTACGGTAACCACCAAGTATAAAGTTACTGAAACCATCACTGCAACGGGTTGTTCAAAAAGTGATTCAGTGACCATCACCGTAAATCCACTTCCTGCTGCCAGTGTAGGTAGTGCGAGCAGTGTTTGTTACGGATCTTCCACCACTATAGGGGCCAGCGCCATCAGTGGCAATACTTACAGTTGGACATCTCATCCTAGCGGATTTACTTCCGGTAGCAGCAATCCAAGCGTAAGCCCTACAGTGGCTACGGAATATATCCTAACGGAAACTATTACTGCTACCGGTTGTACTAAAACTGACTCTGTAAAAATATCTGTCAATCCATTACCGTTAAATAATGCTGGTACTAACCAAAGCATTTGTTCCGGAACCAGTACTAAAATAGGTGCTAGTGCTACCTTAGGTCATACCTATGCTTGGAGCTCAAATCCAAGCGGATTTACTTCTACAAGTAGTAATCCGAGTGTCAGTCCAACTTCAAGCACTACTTATTATTTAACTGAAACTATAACTGCTACAACATGTAGTAAATTAGATAGTGTTGTTATTACTGTTAATCCGACACCATCTAATCCAACCTTATCTAATAATGGTCCGCTTTGCGTTGGTCAAACCTTAAATTTAAGCGCTTCCACGATTAGTGGAGCTTCATATTCCTGGACCGGACCTGCTTCCTTTAGTTCAAGCAGTCAAAACCCTAGCAGATCTTCAGTTGTTTTAGGAGATAGCGGGGTGTATTCTTGTACCGGTATTTTAGGTACTTGTTCCAGTGCTGTAGTGACTACTACCGTAAAAATAAATGCATTGCCAACACCTTCTGTTTCCGGTTTATCTACGGTTTGTGCATTATCTACCAGTGGATATGCTACTACGCATCATGCCGGTAGTACCTATGCTTGGACCATCAACGGCGGAACCATTAAAACCGGTGCAGGAACAAATAGCATTACAGTGCAATGGGATACCCTTAGTAGCGGTACTGTGATGGTAAAAGAAACCAATGCATCTTCCTGTCAGGATAGTAACACCTTGAGTGTAACAATTGACCCGCTACCTAAAGCAAGCATCGTTAATAGCCAAACTATTTGCTCAGGACAAAAGGTATTTCTTGGAGGTTCTGCTACCACAGGGGATACTTATAGCTGGACTTCCAAGCCAAGTGGATTTAGTTCTACCTCTTCCAATCCATCGGTTACTCCTAGTTCAGGCATCACTTATTATTTAACTGAAACGATTACGGCAACAGGTTGTGCGAAATCCGATTCTACAGTGATTACCATCGGACCTAAAGCGTCTGCACCTGTAGTATCAAATAATGGTCCGTTATGTGTAGGTCAAACCATGAAATTAACGGCCAGTAATATTTCCGGCGCTACCTATGCTTGGTCAGGTCCGGGTACTTATTCTTCTTCCTCTCAAAATCCGACCAAATCATCGGTTAGTTTATCAGATACCGGAACTTATACCGTAGTTGCAACGATTGGATCATGTGTTTCGAATGCTGCTTCTACTAAATTGGTAATAAATCCATTGCCTACACCGGCAGTAAGTGGTAAAACCAGCGTTTGTGCGTTGACCACCCAATCCTATTCAACAACTTCAAATACCGGAAGTACTTATACTTGGAAAATTAGCGGCGGTACGATTGTGAGTGGTGCCGGTACGGCTTCCATTTCTGTACTTTGGGGAAGTGCAGGCAGCGGCAGTGTAAAGGTGATTGAAACCAATGCATCTTCTTGCGCTGATTCTTCAAGCACTGCAATAACCATTAATGCATTGCCAACGGCAAGTATTAGCGGCTCCAGTTCCGTTTGCGCCGGTTCTAATCAAACATATTTATCCGGCTCTACCACCAATTCTTATGCATGGAGCGTAAGCGGAGGTTCTATTTCTTCCGGTGCATCTTCTCATAAAATGATCATGTCATGGGGTAGTGCAGGCAGCGGTTCCGTTCAATTAATCGAAACCAATAGCAATGGTTGTGTCGATACCACAACCACAAGCATTACCATTAAAGTTACGCCTACTGCCACAGTGATTTCTAATACGAGCATTTGTAAAGGTAGTTCCATAAACATTGGTAGTACTGCTACCACCGGTGATACTTATAGTTGGAGCAGCAATCCTAGCGGATATAGCTCTTCCTCCAGCAATCCTTCCGTGGCACCGAGCACAACTACCACTTATTATTTAACTGAAACAAATACTTCAAGCACTTGTCAAAAAGCGGATAGCGTTACCATAACGGTTAATCCTTTACCTGCGGCTTCACATATCGCTTCTACTGCTATTTGTAATGGAAATTCCATCAGTATCGGTGCGGCAAGTGTAACGGGCAGTACGTATAGCTGGACTTCCAAACCTAGCGGATATACTTCTACGAGCAGCAATCCAAGTGTTAGTCCGACTGCAACTACAGTGTATTATATTACTGAAACAACTACTGCTACGGGTTGTAATAAATCCGATAGCGTAACGATTACAGTGAATCCTTTACCTGCAGCTTCGCATATCACTTCTACTGCTATTTGTAATGGAAATTCCATCAGTATCGGTGCGGCAAGTGTAACAGGAAGTACGTATAGTTGGACATCCAAACCTAGCGGATACACTTCTACGAGCAGCAATCCAAGTGTTAGTCCGAGTGCAACGACAGTTTATTATGTTACCGAAACCATCACTGCTACGGGTTGTAATAAATCCGATAGTGTAACGATTACCGTTAATCCTTTACCTGCAGCTTCGCATATCACTTCTACCGCTATTTGTAATGGTAGTTCCATCAGTATCGGTGCGGCAAGTGTTACGGGCAGTACTTATAGCTGGACTTCCAAACCTAGCGGATATACTTCTACGAGCAGCAATCCAAGTGTTAGTCCGAGTGCAACGACAGTTTATTATATTACTGAAACAACTACAGCTACGGGTTGTAATAAATCCGATAGCGTAACGATTACGGTGAATCCTTTACCTGCAGCTTCGCATATCACTTCAACTGCCATTTGTAATGGTAGTTCTATCAGTATCGGCGCGGCAAGTGTAAC